>NZ_JOGV01000008.1:0-175890 GCF_000721365.1 Streptomyces sp. NRRL F-5650
CCTCGCCTCCCCCGCCGCCACCGTGCGCGCCGAGGAGGCGCGCCGCCGCCTGGCCGGGCTGACCGGACGCGAACGCGAGGTGCTGGCCCTGCTCGGCGAAGGACTGTCCAACGCGGACGCCGGTGCCCGCCTGCACATGAGCGAGGCGACGGTGAAGACCTACGTCAGCCGCGTCCTGACCAAGCTCGACTGCGACAACCGGGTCCAAGCGGCGCTCCTGGCCCGCGACGCGGGCCTGGAGCCGAGCGCAGAGTGAACCTCAGCGCCCCGGCAAGCACACGGGACTTCGGCCGTTGATCGTGTTGACGCCGAACAGGACCGACGACGCCTACCGGCACCGTTTCAGTGCGGCCCACGAACTGGGCCATCTTGTTCCGCACGGTGACACCGGCCCGGATGCCATTGCCCAGGAGCGTGAAGCCGACACCCTGGCCGCGGAGTTCCTCACCCCCACGAGTCGATCCTGTCCGAGCAGACTGGCGGCCCACCTGGCGGCCGCGGTCCGGGCCCAGCGCGCGGACCGGACCGCCCTCACGGACCTGGACGCCGCGTCCCGCCGCAACGGGCTGAGAGGGGCGGGACGGGTGAGACGTTGCGTGCTTCGAACAGCGCATCACCCGCGCGCTCAAGGCCCTCGTTGAGGCGTGCAAGCCCGTGACGCTCGGTGCCTTGCTGTGCGAGCTGGAGGGACTGCCGACGTTCGGGCGGCAGTCGCGCGGTTGACGACCGCGGCGCGTCGGTCAACGACCGCGGCGTGGACGAGGTGCTGCGGCAGCACACCTGGGGCGCCGGTGGCCATCTAACGAGCTCGTGCACGGTAGGCGTCGCGACCGAGCCGGAATCATCTCCGTCCGGCGATGCCGGTGGCCGCCAAGTCGCGCCGTGAGCAGAGCCCCAGCTTGGCGAACACGTTGGACAGGTGATGCCCGACAGTGCGGTCGCTGATCCGCAGACGGGCCCCGATCTCCCGGTTGGTCAGATCGCCGGCGGCAAGCTGGGCCACCCGGCGTTCCTGTGCCGTCAGCGTTGCCATGCCCGTGCCGGCGGCAGTGGCACGGCGTGCGGGCGCCGTGATCAGACGCTGCTCACGCCGGGCCCGCTCGAGCATCGGGCGCGCTCCCAGTGCGTGGAACGTCTCGGCAGCGGCGTCGAGCTGCTGGCGGGCGTCCCGGCGCCGCCGCTGTCGCCGCAACCACTCGCCGTAGAGCAGCCGGGCCCGTGCGTGGTCGAACGGGCGCCGGGACGCACCGGGCACGTCCAGCGCCGCCCGGTAGGACCGTTCGGCGGCGGGTTCGTCCAGCAGTGCGCGTGCCAGGTGCGCTGTGAATCTCGCCCAGTGCGCGCCGGTGCGCCGTACCCAGGCGTCGAGCGCCTCGGCGCGGCGCCGGCCGATCTCCGGCCGCCGCGCGTGCACGGCGGCCTCGATCGTGTCCAGGCTTGCCAGCAGAGCGACGATCGGATGTGCTGCCTCGTGCCCGTGCTCGTCCAAGCGGGCGAGCAGGTCGAGTGCAGCATCGGCGCGACCGGCCGCCAGAGCGGCCATTCCACGGTTCCAGTGGGCCGAGGCGCTGACCGCACGGTCGCGGCGCGGCCCGGCCAACTGCAGGGTCCGAACGGTCAGATGGTCGACGCTGCGGCCGTCACCGCGGGCGGCGGCGAGCCACCCGAGGCAGTTCCGGCACTCCGCAGCGATGTGCTCGGCACCGATACGCTCGGCCGACGCGAGCCCCTCGGCCGCGGCGTCCTCCGCAGCGCCCCACCGGCCCGCGGCGATGTCGAGTCGCGCGATCCGAGCCAGCGCCGCAGCAAGCGAGGTGCCATCGGCGTGACGGCGGTGCCTGCGGACAAGGGCGTGCACGGCATCGGCGAGTGGCTCGTCGAGGCCCCACACCAGTCCGAGCGGCGATGCCGGGAGCAACTGCGACTCCACCCGGGAGATCTGCGCCATGACGTCACCGAGTTCTGCCGACGACGCTGCCCGTGCCGGGTCCGTCGCCGGCCCCCACCACGTCCGGACGATCGGGAGGACGTCGGGCAGCCCAGGGGTCGTCAGCCCCGCGAGACGAGTGAGGGTCTCGCCGACGAGGTCGTCGCGGGCCGCGGACCATCCCGCGTGCAGGGCAGCGACGCCGAGCTCCACTCTCATGCGCGGATCATCGAACGCGGCGATGTCGCGACTGATCGATCGGTGGGCTCGTTCCAGAGACCCCTCGGCGAGTTCGAGTACCCCGCGCAGGCCGCGGCTGGCGCGGGTGGCCAGGACCTCGTCGGTCAGGCTCCGGGCATCGGCCAGCAACCGACGCGCCGTCGTGGCGTCGCCGCCGTGCCAGGCGGCCACGGCCGCGCCGGCGAGCCTGCGGGTCGCAGCGGCCGGGTCGGCGGACAGCTCGGCGGCCCGCCGCAGGACCGGTACCGCGCCGGCGCCCGAAGGCACCGTCTGCTCTAGCAGCCCGGCGATCTCCTCGTCGACGTCGTGAACGGTCGCGGCCCGGTGCCAGACATGCCCGCGACTGCCCGGGGGAAGCGCGGCGGCCAGGGTCCGGTGGGCGTTCCTGCGCTCGGACGGGGAGGCGCTCGCGTAGACAGCGGCCCGGACCACCGGGTGCCGTAGCGCAGGCCGGTCGGGCGTCCCTGCGAGCAGCCCCGACCAGGTCGTCTCCTCCCAGACCGGCTCCTCGGGGGCGCGGGAACGT
This sequence comes from Streptomyces sp. NRRL F-5650, assembly GCF_000721365.1. Taxonomy (NCBI): domain Bacteria; kingdom Bacillati; phylum Actinomycetota; class Actinomycetes; order Kitasatosporales; family Streptomycetaceae; genus Streptomyces; species Streptomyces sp. NRRL F-5650. The sequence continues at coordinate 2,694 of NZ_JOGV01000008.1, forward strand.
GCTGACCGTGCGAGCGTGAGCTGATCACCGTCGGCACGAGCCGCGGCCATGAGCACGACGAACTCGCGTGCCGGGGTCGGCATGGTGTGCAGGCGCTCGGCGAAGGCCTTACGCAGCCGGGGCCCCACGGGCACCGTGCCGGCGGCAAGATCGTCGATTGGTACTGGCAGCTCGTGCAGTGCCAGCGGGTTGCCCCCACCTGCCTTCACCGCGCGGGCGACCTGGGGGCCGTCGAGGCCGGGGTGGGCGGCGGCGACCAGTTGGGCGGCGTGGTCGTCGGCGAGAGGACTCACCGCGAGCGGATCGACCCCCTCCCACGATCCGCCGGCGGGCGCGTCGTGGTCGGCGACCAGGACCACCACCGGATCGGTCCCCACCCGCCGGGCGACGAATCCGAGCACGAACTCGGTCTCCGCGTCGAGCCGGTGTGCGTCGTCCACGACGATCAGGAGCGGGCGGTCGACTGCCAGCGCCGACAACAGGGACAGGACCGCCACGGCGGTGAGCGACCGGCCCGCTGCGGTGGCCTCGCCCGCGAGCACGCCTCGCAACGCTGCCGCCTGGGACGCCGGAAGAGTCGCGATCAGGTGCTCGACCGGCCGGAGCAGCGTGTCCAGTCCGGCGAAGGGGGTCCCGGACTCGCACCGTGCGGGCTGTACCGCCAGCAGGGCGAAATCGGGAGACGCCGCGGTGACGTGGTCGAGAAGTGCGGTCTTGCCGATGCCCGGCTCACCCCAAAGCACCAGGGCGCCACCGGTGCCACGGCGGGCTCGGTCGAGCACCTCGGTCACGGCAGCGATCTCTGCCTGTCGTCCGACGAGCGGAGCCGGAGCACCGGTTGCCCTCATAGCGTCCTCTCAGCCGTGACCATCTTCCGGCCCCGGACGTCCGTGCCGTACCGTCCGAGGTCGGCGGGATCGTCCGACGCCCCGACGAGGACGCCGACCCCGTGCACGAGCACGATGCCGGTGAGCTCCGCTCGGATCCTGATGAGCGCACCTTCGGGCCCCTGCCGTGGCAGTGCCAACCCGCCGAGCCGGGTCCCGTTCGGTGGTGCCGACCTGCCCGTGAATGGTGTGCGCATGCTCAGCGGCCTGCCGCAGGTGCTTCCGGGCCCGCAGACCACGGGCCCGAGTACCTCGACCGATGGCCCCGCCGCCGCGGGTGGGGTCGGGTCCCGTTCGTCGATCGCCGATGACGAGCTTGCGCATCGAGCACGCCGAGCCGCTGCCACGGCACGGGCAGCGTATGGACGGGGCACTCGCCGCGGGCGCACGCCGAGGTCGGCGCCGCGGGGCGAGGCGCCGGGGGGCGAGGCGCCGGGGGCCGTGGTCATGGCGACTCCTCCGAACTGGGGCGGACGCCCTGGGGAGTGGGTCTCCCAGGAAGGCGAGCAGGGCGGCGTCGACCTCGTCGGCGTGAGTCCACAGCAGCCCGTGCGGGGCACCGTCGATCTCCTCTGCCGGGCGTGACACAGACCCGGGGAGTCTGAAACCCGGCCGGGATGCGAGCGGAGCAGGAGTTCCCCGCGGCGCAGGACGTCGACGTCGGACTGCGCGGGCTTGCAGAGGTCGCGCTCGACCTCGCGGACCGTCCGGGTGGCGGCGGCGCTCAGGCCGGCGGTCGCGATGCGCAGACGGGGGAGCATCACGCGCACGGTCCGGCTCCTGGTGAGCAGTCCGACCGCGAGCGCGTGGCGGGCGGCGTCGTCGGCGGGGGCGAGGAACTGGTCGAACGCGCTGGCCGCCGGGCTCGGTGGGAGGGCGTGCAGCGTGTCGACGAAGTCGGTGACCACCGCGAGGTCCAGCACCCTGGTCACCGAGGTCGGCGCGGCGCTTGATCCGCAGGACGCGGACGAGGTGGGCGAGGCCGTACTGCTTGTCCGTCGGCGCGCCGCGGCGGCCCCTCCAGCATGCCGACGCCGTGGTAGCGCCGCCCCGCACCCACAGTGGTGCCGGCGAGATCGGCGAGTACGGCGATTTGGCGGGGTCTCCAGGCCACGGCTGTTCCCTTCAGGTGTCGTCGACCGACGTGTCGTCGGCCCACATGTCTTCGGCGCGGTCAGGGGTGCGTGAGCCGGCGCCGGCCATCGGCCTCCGCCAGCCCGCCCCACCGCCGTGCAGTTCCCGGTGGGCCAGGGCGTGGACGGCGACCCGCTCGCGCTGCTGCCGTAGCGGGAGGACTCCTCGTCGGCGGGGCAGAACACCTCGGTGCTGATCACGGTGGCCGCTCCCTTCCCGGTCGCTCTGCTGTCGGCTCTCAGAGTCGCGGGGAAGGCGCCTGGTCCGCGTCGGTGGAAATCCCTTATCCCGGCACCGGCTCCGGCGCGGGGGGACCGGCATCTTGACGACCCGGTGCTGCCCGCGCGCTTCGCGTCGGTGACAATTACCGGACAGACGCCGTGTCGGCGCCAGGGGAGGACCAGGCGATGCTCGTGGGACGGCGCGCCGAGCAGGCGGCGCTCGAGCAACTGCTGGCTCGGGCGCAGGGCGGCGACAGCGGGGTGTTGGTGGTGCGCGGGGAAGCCGGCATCGGCAAGTCCGCTCTCTTGCAGCACATGCGGGAGACCGCCGTGGCGAGGGGATTCGGGGTTCACGACGCGGCCGGGGTGGAGGCCGAGGCAGAGTTCGCGTTCGCGGGCCTGCACCAGTTGTGCGCCCCGTTCCTGGCGCGGGCGGTCGAGCTGCCCGAGCCGCAGCAGGCCGCGCTCGGGGTGGCGTTCGGGCTACGCGAGGGTGCTGCGCCGGACCGGTTCCTGGTGGGGTTGGCGGTGTTGAGCCTGTTGGCCGAGGACGGGCCGTTGCTGTGTGTGGTCGATGATGCGCAGTGGCTCGATCAGGCATCTGCGCAGGTTCTGGCTTTCGTGGCCCGGCGGGTGGGGGCCGAGCGGGTGGTGATGGTGTTTGCGCTGCGCGATCCCGGTGTGACCGACGTCGAGGCGTTCAGCGGGTTGCCGGAACTGCGCCTGGCGGGGCTGGGGGCCTCCGATGCCCAGACGCTGCTGGCCACCGCGGTCCGCGCACCGCTGGACGATGTGGTGCGCGACCGGATCGTAGCCGAGGCGCGCGGCAATCCGCTGGCGTTGTTGGAGCTACCGCGGAGTGCTCCGGCGGTGCAGTTCGCGGGCGGGTTCGAGCTGCCGGACGTGGTGAGCGTTCCGCGCCGGATCGAGGACGGATTTCGGCACCGCGCGAACAGTCTGCCTGCCGACACGCGGATGCTGCTGGTGGTTGCCGCGGCCGAGCCGACCGGGGATGCGGCGTTGCTGTGGCGCGCGGCCGCGGAGCTGGGGATCGCCCGCGAGGCGGCTGCGCCCGCGGAGGCCGCCGGGCTGCTGGAGTTCGACTTCCGTGTGCGGTTCCGGCACCCGCTGGTGCGCTCGGCGGTCTACCGGGCGGCCACACCGACCGACCGGCGCCGGGCGCACGGCGCGCTGGCCGCCGTCACCGACCAGCAGGTCGATCCGGACCGGCGTGCCTGGCACCGCGCGCAGGCGGTGGTGGGCACTGATGAGGACGCCGCCGCGGAGCTGGAGCGTTCGGCCGGACGGGCCCGCGCCCGCGGCGGGTTGGCCGCGGCGGCGGCGTTCCTGAAGCGTGCGGCCGAGCTGACCCCCAGGCCGGCTGCCCGGGCGGAACGGGCCCTGGAAGCCGCGCACGCCAAGCACGAGGCCGGTGCGTCCGAAGCCCTGGAGCTGCTGACGGTCGCCGCGGCCGGGCCGTTGGACGCCGTGGCGCAGGCCCGCCTGGAGCTGCTGCGTGCGCGGATCGCGTTCCACGGGGCAAGGGGCGGCGAGGGGCCGCGGATGCTGCTGGACGCCGCCAAGAGCCTCGCCCCGCTGGACCCGGCGCTGTCCCGGGAGACCTACCTCGACGCGCTCGATGCGGCGATCGTTACTGGCGACCGCGGACCCGGCGGCGGCGTGCGTGCGGTGGCCGACGCAGCCCGGGCCGCGCCCGCACCACCGGAGTCGCCGAGGCCGGTGGATCTGTTGCTCGACGGGCTGGTGACGACGTTCACGCAGGGCTACGCGGCAGGAGTGCCTGGGCTGCGGCGGGCGTTGGACGCCTTCAATCGTCACGAGCGGGACGATCGCGCCGTGCACGACGGCGACGACCGCCGCTGGCTGTGGCTGGCCGGCCGGACCGCGATGTCGGTCTTCGACGACCAGATGGTGCACGCGCTGGCCGCTCGTCATGTCCGGCTGGTCAGGGAAGCCGGCGCGCTGGCCACGCTCCCGGCAGCACTGCTCGTCCAGTCCGTCATGCTGGTGCTCTCTGGTGACTTCTCCCGGGCCGCCGAGCAGACCGCGATCGCGGCCGCGACCAGAACCGTGCCCGTGCTCCACGGCCAGCTCATCCTGGCTGCCTGGCGCGGCCGCTCGGACGAGACCACCGAGGTCCACGCGACCATGGTCCGGGAAGCGGCTGGACGTGGGGGCCGAACTGAGGACTTCCTGGCGCAGTACGCCATGGCGGTGCTGCACAACGGTCTGGGCGACTACCCGGCGGCTCTGGTCGCTGCGACGCGGGCTTTCGAGTCCGACGAGCTGACCCACAGCAACCTGGCCCACTCCGAGCTCATTGAAGCGGCGTGCCGGAGCGGCCGGCCTGAGCGTGCGACCGCTGCGCTGGACCAGCTCAACTCACGGGCGCTGGCCAGCGGCACCCCGTGGGGGCTCGGTCTGGCAGCGCGCTCATGGGCATTGGTCAGCACCGGCCCGGCCGCCGAGGAGTACTACCGCGAGGCGATCGAGCAGCTACGAAACTGCCGAGTGGCCACCCAGCTCGCCCGGACTCATCTCGTCTACGGCGAGTGGCTACGCCGCGAGGGCCGCCGCCAAGACGCCCGCCAGCAGCTCCGCACCGCCCACCAGATGCTGTCGGACATGGGTGCGGAAGCGTTCGCCGCACGCGCCGCCCGCGAGCTGCGCGCCACCGGCGAGCACCCACGCAGTCGGTCCGCCCAGCCCTCGGACGCGCTCACCGCACAGGAGTTGACGATCGCCCGGCTGGTGGCTACCGGGGCGACCTCCCGGGAGGTCGGCGCACAGCTGTTCTTGAGCCCGCGCACCATTGAGGCCCACCTCCGCAGCATCTTCCGCAAGCTGAGCATCACCTCCCGGCGACAGCTCCGGGACCTGCGGCTTCCCTGACGGGCCGGCAGCGTGCGTGCCCTGTCGCAGCGGTACGGCTCACCAGTTCTGGCAGGCGGAATCCGCGTGACCGTTCGCTGGAGCGGACCTGGTTTCCGGACCACGTCGCGTGCCCGCCTTCTCTTGAGCGAGCCCTGCCGACGGCCCCGAGAGAAGAAGCTCGTAGTGCGACGCCTGTGCCGATGCCACTCACGCCCACCGGTCCCTTTCGTGACGCCTGCTGCTGGGAGGTGCGGCCGGCGTGGGCCTGGCGACGCTGCCCGTCGGTGTCGCGTCGGCCGCGAGCCGCTCCCTGTCCACGAGATCGGGCTGGCCGGAACCGGGGCGACGCACGAGAACACTGCTCCCGACTTGAAGCCGTTGGTCGTGATGGAGGACGACCGCGTTCGAGTGAGAGCAGTGCTCGTGCCGCACGGTCCGGCATTCCCCGCCTTCGCTTATCGGTTCGACGCCGAGCACGGTTCGGTGACCTTCTCTGGTGACACGACCTACAGCGACAATCTCGAGCGTCTCGCCGACGGTTCCCGCCTGCTGGTGCACGAAGCCGTCAATGTGCGCGGGATGTCGCCAATCTGGACGGTAGTCCGGTGGACCATTCACAGTGGCGTCGACGGGCTCGTAGCGGTTACGACGGGCAGGTGCACGTAGGTCGTGACCTGGAGATCTACAAGGTGGACCGCACGGGCGTCAGGAAGCGGCCCTGACATCGGAGGCTCACTGCCGAGCCGTGGTCGTGAACGGCAGCAGCAGGCGGGAGGGATGCGCGGCGTCGCGGTAGATCTTGTGGGTGACGGGGCGGCCCACCGGCAGGTGGAAGGCGTCCGGCGGCAGCAGCGCGTTGTGCTCGTCGGCCAACGGCTCGGCGTTGGACAGCTCCACGACCAGCCGGTGCCCCGGCAAGAAGGTCGCCGCGAACGGGTAGACCCGCAGCACGTACTCCTCGATCTTTCCCGGTTCGACCGGCACCGCGCGGGTGTGCGGGTGGTGCGGGTCGCCCTCGGTGGTGCGCTCCTCGTCCAGCTCGCGGTGCGACGCCTTGAGGTAGGCGGTCGTGATGAGCTGCCGCCTGCCGCCGGGGGCCTCGTCCCACATGCGCAGGATGAAGTTGGTGTCGGGCTGGTCGATCTCGGCGAACAGGTGTGCCGCGCCCTGGCCGATCATCTCGGTGGGCTCGGTGAACGGCTCGGTGGACCAGCTCAGGATCTCCACCTTGTCGGTGACGGTCAGCGGCGCCTGGTAGAAGCCGTCGGGCACGGCGTGCTCGGCGCCCATCGCCTCGGGCTCGGAGGACAGCTTGTGCCGGGGGCGCAGGTAGAGCGGGCGGTACTCGACGTCCTTCGGCGGCCACTGGGCGCCGGTCACGTACTGCCGGGAGCCCTCGACGTGCACGGTCACCGCCGGCTCGTCCATGATCCCGTTGTCGACGCCCTTCAGCCAGTACTCGTACCAACGGAACATCTTGTCGTGCTCTTCGATGAAGGGCCGCGACTGCATGGGCGGGTAGGGGCCGATGTCGAGTTTCTTGGGGCCCTTGAGCGCGTGGAAGAGCTCGATGGTGCCGTCCATCGTCCAGCCGCGGCCCTGGTCGATCTGGAGCCAGACCGGGATGTCGATGTCCGGTGCGAGGGTGATCGGGTTGCGCTCCTCGTACCACTCGCCGTCGAGGTCGTTCATCACGATGTCGAACCACGCCTCATGGTTCTTCGGGTAGTTGAGGACATGGACCAGGTTGGGCCAGGCGGCCACGTCCGGGTCCTTCAGGCGTTCGGCGACGCGCTTCTTGATCTCCTCGGGTGAATACGTCTCCAGCATGCGGGACTTGACCCCGTCGGTGAAGGCCCAGCCGGAGTCGCCGCCGCGGCCCTCGCGGGCGGCGCGGGGCATGAACCACATGACGCCGCCGTGGTACGTGGTCTCGTAGAAGTCGTAGTGGCCGCCGCTGACGAAGACGGCCTTGAGGGACGGCGGGCGCTCGGCGGCGGCCAGGACCTGCATCGAGCCGAAGTAGGAGATGCCGATCATGCCGACGTTGCCGTCGCACCAGGGCTGGGCCGCGACCCACTCGATGAAGTCGTAGGCGTCCTGGCCCAACGGCACGCCACCGGCGTTGTAGTTGCCGATGTGCTCGCCCTCGGAGGCGCCGGAGCCCCGCAGGTCGCCGATGACGTGGACGTAGCCCTCCTTGACGACGCGCGCGATGTCGCCGGCCTCGATGCAGCCGTCCCACATGGGGCTGGGCCGGCGCTGCGGCGGGGTGGTCAGCGCGAGGGCCTGAAGCTCCTTGCCGTACGGGCTCAGGGCCACGAGCGCGGGCCGTGGGGTGTCGTCGACGCCGCTGTAGGTGTCGGCCGCGAGGGCGACGCCGTCGCGCATCGGGACACGGAGGTCCTTGCGGACGGCGATGCTCAGTGCGCCCGCGCGGATCGTCTGAGGGTCGGTCATGAGGGGGTGCTCCTGAGTCACGAATTCTGGTTGCGCAGGCGGTAGCCGTGCATCGAGGTGAAGAACGGCGACGGCTCCAGCGCGGGGTCGCCGGTATAGCCGAGTTCCTCGGCGGCGGAGGCGAACGGCGAGTACGGGGAGTCCGTCCGTCGCAGGCCCTCGGCCAGGCATGCGCAGGCGGCCGTGGCGACCCGCGCCTCGGCGTTCAGACTCTGGGTGATGGCCTCCTGGGCCTGCGTCTCGTCGAGTTCGACGCCGTACGGGGTGCCGTCGGCGCGGCGGTAGGGGTGCCCCAGGTAGAGGTGGCGCGGGCGGACCTCGTCGCGCAGGTGCTCCAGGCTCGCGCGGTAGGCCGCGGGGTCCGTGTAGCCGGGGAAGCCGTTGGCGGCGCCGTGGACCTGGACCGCGTCGCCGGTGAAGACGGAGCGCTGCCCGTCGACGACGTACGCGACCGAGCCCGGGGTGTGGCCGGGGATCGCGTGCACCGACACGGTGACGTCACCGCCGAGGGACAGTGTCTCGCCGCCCTTCACCAGCAGGGAGGGCTCCATTTCGCCGGAGATGACGGCGTTCGCGGCGGCCGTCACCTTGGCCTCGCCGTCGGGGCCGGCCAGGTACCGGCCCCGTCCGGCGAGGTACTCCTCGACGTGCGCGCGGCGCGAGCGGAGCATCGGTGCGTCGGCCTCGTGGATCACGACCCGGGCGCGGCGTCCGGTGAGCTCCCACAGGGCGTGCGTCCCGCCGACATGGTCGATGTGACCGTGCGTCAGCAGGATCCACCGCACGTCCTCGATACGGTGTCCGATCGCCTCGAGCGCCGGGGCCATGCCCTCGGCGGGCGAGGAGGCGATCCCGGTGTCGACGATCGCCGGTTCGGGCGCGTCGATGAAGAAGCTGTACAGCCCGAACCGGCCCCAGGGCGAGACCAGGGGGTGGACGGCGACCGGGTCGTGCGTCATGGTGTTCCCTCCCTGCGGGTTCAGCGCCGGCCGAGGAAGGCGGCGGTCTCCTCGAAGACCCGGTGGTATTCCGGGATCCACGAGAAGTGCTGGACGAAGCCGTGGCCCGCGCCCTCGTACCGGCTGACCGTCGCCGGGACGCCGGCGTCGCGCAGCCGGGCGCCGTACAGCTCGCCCTCGTCGCGCATCGGGTCGTGCTCGGCGGTGACGACCAGGGCCGGCGGCAGGCCGGTGAGGTCGGCCCGCTTGATGGGCGACACCAGCGGGTCGGCGGGGTCGGCGCCGCTGTCCAGGTAGAACGCGTTGAACGGCTTCAACCCGGCGGTCTCCAGGCCGTAGCCGACGGCGTTCTCCCGCAGCGACGGGTAGCGGTCGACGTCGAAGTCCAGGTCGAGCGACGGGTAGTAGAGGACCTGGTGGGTGATCCGGTCGAAGCCGTCGTCATGGGCGCGGGCGGCAACGGCCGCGGCGAAGGTGCCGCCGGAGCTGTCGCCGGCGACGGCCAGGGTCGTGCCGTCCCAGCCCACGCCGTTGCCGTCCTGCACGACCCAGCGCACGACGGCGTAGCAGTCGTCGAGACCGGCCGGGAAGTCCGCCTCGGGTGCCAGGCGGTAGCCGACGGAGACGACCTTGAGGCCGGTTTCCTTCGCCAGCGAGCGGGCGACGTGGTCGTGGGTGTTCAGGCTGCCGAGGAAGAACGCGCCGCCGTGGAAGTACACGAGGACACCGTGGCGTTCGGCCTCGACGGGGGTGTAGACGCGGACCGGTACGTCGCCGGCGGGCGTCGTCGCCGTCATGTCCCCGACGGCGTGCAGCGGCAGGCGCTCCTCGGACGGTGCGACGTGCGCCTCGTCGGCGGCGCGCATCGCGACCGGGTCGAGCGGACCCTCGGGCGGGGCCGGCAGGGTGGCGAGGAACTTGGCGATCTCGGGGTGCAGTGTCACGGGGTCACTCCTGTCCTGCGGTGGCGGGCTTCTGGCCGGGGAAGACGTCGTTGATCTCTTCCTCGGTCCAGCCCTGACGCGAGATGCGCTGCAGTTCGTCGGTCACCGGCTTGCGGGTGGCCTGGTAGAGGGCGAGCGCCTCCTTCAGGGAGCCGGCCTGCTTCAGGGCGTCGGCGAGCGCGCCGCCGTCCTCGATGGCCGAGTTGGCGCCCTGGCCCTGGTGGTGGAGCATCGAGTGAGCGGCGTCGCCGACGAGGACGACGGAGTCCGTGTGCCAGGTGTCGACGGGGTCGATGTCGTACACCGCGCGGATGTTCACGGTGTCCATGTCGAGGTCGCGGGTGATGGCCACCAGGCGCTCGTCGAAGCCCTCGACCGTCTTGAGCAGGTCCTCCTTGGTGACCTGCGGCGCCCAGGTGCCGTCCGGGTTGAGGGCGGTGATGTCGAAGGACACCTGGCCACGGTGGCGCAGCGGCAGCAGGTAGACCTTGGTGCCGCGGCCGATGTACATGCGCAGGTTGTCGTCGACGACCATGCCGTGGGCGGCGTCAGTGGAGATCACCGTGCGGTAGGCGTGCTCGCCGGAGAACACCGGGGGCTTCTGGCTGAACATCTGGTGGCGGACGACCGACTTGATGCCGTCGGCGCCGACGACCAGGTCGGCCTCGGCCTCGGTGCCGTCAGCAAAGGTGAGGACGGCGCCCGCCCCCTTGTCCTCGACACTCTCCAGCTTGTGGCCGAGGTGCACCATGCCCTCGGGGAGCACGCCCATGAGGGCGTCGATGAAGTCACCGCGATGGATGAGGTGGGTGTGGACCTGCTCGCCGTCGGCGGGCCACGCCTCCTTCATGATCGGGTCACCGGTGGCAGTGAGGATTTCGAAGTAGTCGCTGGGCGAGGTGACGTCGGCGATCGCATCGAAGATCCCCCACTCGCGGAAGCGGTTCATGGTGGAGGGGCGCAGGCCGATGCCGGCGCCGACCTCGCGGACCCGGCTGGCCTGCTCGTAGACGTCCACGCGGGCACCCAGGAGGCTGAGCGCCTTGGCGGCGGCCGCGCCGCCGTACCCCGCGCCGACGACGGCGATCTTGAGGTTCTTGAGGTCCGGGAGCTGCATCGTTGGTTCTCTCTACTTCTGGAGGGTCAGGAAGGCGGCGGGGTTGTCGACGAAGATCGTCTTGATCGCCGTGTCGTCGAGGCCGGCGGAGCGCAGGTCCGGGATGAGGTCCTCGAAGATGTAGTTGACGGTGTGCCCCTTGACGCCGGGCCAGCCGAGCGGGGAACAGTTGGCGTCGGCGGAGGCGAGGACCTGGTGGATCCGGCGGCCGCCGTCGATGAAGCGCAGGAAGTGGTCGAGGCGTTCCTTGCGGGGGCGGGCCCAGAACGGCGGGTCGGGCAGCTCGGTCTCGTAGCCGAAGGTGTCGAAGCCGATGCGGCCGCCCTGCTCGGCGATCCACACGTCGCGGGTCTTGTCGGCGTTGACGCCGTCGTCGACGTGCCCGAACAGGACGCGGCCCAGGGGCAGTCCCTCGTCGTGGAAGATCGCGACGGCGTTCTCGGCGTCGATCGCGAGGTGCGTGAGGATGGGGGCGCCCGTGGCGAGGGCGGCGCGGGCGGCGGCCCGGTAGATCCGCTTGTCCAGGTCGGTCATCCGGCCGCCCCGGCTCACGCCGACCTTGATGACGCCGGCGCGGCCGCCGGTGTCGCCGATGCCGACGGTGATCTCGTGGACGAACTGCCGCACCAGGTAGTCGACATCGGCGTTCGCGAAGTGCGGCAGGGCGGTGTCGCCGCCGACGAAGCCGGTGCAGGCGACGATGTGCACGCCGGTCTTCGCGGACAGGGACCTGTAGTAGTCGACGTCACGGCCGTTGCAGATGCCGGTGGCGTCGACGAACGTGCCGCCGCCCAGCTCGTGGAACCGTCGCAGCTTGGGGACGGTCTCCTCGTACCGCTGCTCGGGCGTCTTCCACCACTTGGTGTCCAGTTCGGAGCCGGGCATGCCGTACCCGATGTGCTCGTGGACCGCGACGATGCCCAGTTCCTCGGCCGGGACGGGACCCAGGACCGTGTTCACTCTCGACACAACACTCACCTTTGAGAAAGAGACTTGATGGCCGTATCCGCGGGGCGCTCAGCGCACCGACAGCAGGTCCCGCGGGTTGTCCACGACAATCCGCCGTACGTCGTCCTCGCCGAGGCCCTTGTCCTTGAGGAGCGGGACGAAGTCGCTCAGGACGTGGCTGTACGGCAGGTCGTTGCCCGGGTGGCCCTTGGCGACTCCGGTGGCGCCGGCCGACAGCAGGACCCGGCCGGTCAGGCCGGCCTCGGCCAGCTCCAGGACGAGGGCGATGCGTTCGGCGTCCGTCACATGGCCCTCGTCCTGCGTGCCGACGTGGTCGATCGCGACGTACGCACCGCGGCGGGCGACCTCCAGGGGTGCGCCGGCGGCGACGGCGTCCTTGCGGTCCAGTCCGCCGACGACGACCCGGTCGGCGGGCAGCTTCTCGTCCAGGACCACTTCGAGGTCGTGCAGGGCATCCTTGCCGTAGCGGATGGAGACGGGGACGCCAGTGGCGAGCGCGGTCCGGGCCGCACCCCGGAACAGGCTCTCGTCGGTCGCGGTCATGCCGGTGCGGGTGGCGGCGGTGGCGACCAGGCCGGCGGCGCCGCGCCGCTCGACGCGCGGGACGACCATGCCCTCGGTGACCTCCCTGGTGAACAGGTCGGCGAACTTCTCGGCCGGCCACGGCGTCGGCGGGTTGGTCTGCGGGGTGAGGAAGTAGCCGCCGAGCAGCTCCTCCGGGCCCTGGCCCGTCGAGGCGACGATGTGCACGCCGGTGGTGCGGGAGAGGGTCTCGTACAGCCGCACGTCGCGGCCGTGGAACATGCCGGTGCTGTCGACGATCGTGCCGCCGCCGTGCGCCTTGAAGCCGTCCAGCTTGGCGGCGAGGGTCTCGAAGATCTCGGCGCGGTCGAGAGCGATGTCGTAGGCGTGCTCGGCGCCCGGCACCACCGACAGCAGCGCCTCATGGATCAGGACGACGCCCAGTTCGGTGGCAGGCAACGGGCCCAGGACGGTGTTGACGGTGGTGCTCTCGACGCTCATGCGCATGCCTCACATGTCGGTGTGGGGTGCGTCCTCGCACCCTGTGGCTGCCGTCACGCTAGCGATTCGCTTTACGTGACGTCAATGAAACGAACGCCACGAAAAAACAATTCACTACGGGTTGCACGAGCGTCACGGAACCCCTTGTGCGGCTCCGGAAGGGCTGGTCGGCACCCTGCCCGTGGACGGCGAGCCGGGGTACGTCGACGGGGAGCCCGGCGGCGGGCCCGCTCTGATGCGCCGGCCCCACGCCGACGGCACCGCCGACGTCGTCGCCCTGGACTACCGCGTACCGATCCCGCGGCTGCGCCGGATGACCCAGACGGCCGCGCAGGCTGCGCCCCATGAGCGCGGCGGAACGGGGCACACGAACTCGGGCCTGGACCGGCTGGCGTCGGTCAACCTGAATCTCCTGGTGCCCCTTCTCGCGCTTTTGGAGGAGCGGTCGGTGACGAAGGCCGCGGAGCGCGTCGGCCTCTCCCAGCCCGCGATGAGCCACGCCCTGACCCGGATGCGGCGCCTCCTCGGGGACGACCTGGTCGTCCGGCGGGGCAGCGGGGTCACGCTGACGCCGCGCGCGCTGGAACTGGTGGGGCCGCTGCGCAGCGCCCTGCAGCAGACGGCGCGCACCGTGAACTTCCCGGTCTTCGACCCGGCGACGGACGGCCGGATCATCACGGTCGCCATGACGACGAGCACGGCGTTCGTCGTCGGCCCCCGGCTGACCCGGCTCGTCCGGGAGCGCGCCCGGCACGCCACGCTGCGGCTGCGCACGATCACGGTGCCGACCGAGACGACCTTCACCGATCAGGGCGTCGACGTGGTGCTGATCTCGGAGGGGCACTTCTCGCGGTATCCGCGGGAGCGGCTGTACGACGATCGGGTCGTAGTGGTGGCCGCGCCGGACACGCCCGCTCAGGCAGAGGCCCTGGAGCTGCTGACGACCCAGCCGCACGTCGTGGTCGACACCGACCGACGTGTCTTCCCGTACTCGGTGCTGGAGGACAAGGGCATCCCCTACCGGGTCGGACAGCGGAGCTCCGACTTCCTGCTGGTGCCCTTCCTGGTGGCCCGTGCCGGCGGGGACGCGCTGCTGCGGCACCAGGTGGCCGTCGCCATGCGGCGGCTGTCCGACCTGCGGATCGAGGAGTTCCCCTTCCCCCTGCCCGGGCTCGGGACCGACATGGTGTGGAACCCGAGGCTGACCGACCAGCACTTCGTCACGTGGCTGCGGGCGCTGCTCCAGGAGGTCGCGGCGGGCCGCTGAGCGCCGGTCAGTTCAGCAGGCGCACCCAGCCGTCGGCAAGCTCCTCCAGCATCTGGTCGCGGGTCAGCTTCCAGTCGGAGCCGTCCCAGTGCTGGGCCACGTAGTCGAGCTGGGACATGGCGAGCACGCCCCGGAAGTGCCGTTGGTGGGGTGCGAACCGGCCGGCCGCGGTGAGGCCGTCCTCGATGTCGCTGATGGCCTCCTCCAGCCAGCGCTCCACCAGGTCGGGCAGGTCCGGGTCGATCACCGCGGCCTCCCGGCCGATGCGGATGATCGGCCGGATCACCGGCCAGCTCTCGGCGGTCCGGCGCAGCCACGCCATGATCGCCTCCGCCGAACCGTCGGCGACGGTGGCCACCAGGTCCTGGGCGGTGGAGCCGTGCTCGGGCGAGCGGACGCGCTGGAGGGCCTCGTTGAGCTGCTCGTCGATGAGCGCCCGCATCAGCTCGCTGCGGGAGGGGAAGTACGCGTAGAAGGTGACGCGTGTGGTGCCCGCGGCGGTGGCGATGTCGTCCACCGTGGTGGCGCCGTACCCCTTCGCCTTGAAGAGCTCGAGTCCCGACTCCATCAGCAGACGGCGGGTCATCTGCTTCTGGGCCTCACGAAGGTTCGCCATACCGGAGATCCTAACCCTGCCCCGGCACGGCGAACGCTCAGCTTACGCACAGCACGCGCTGACGACGTCGTGTAAAGCTCTCGTCCTGTCAGGCGGTCGGCTCGACGTCCAGGCGCTCCCGCAGTGCGGCCACGGAGATGCCGTACGTCTCCAGCACCCGGACGCCTTCCGGGCCGACGGCGAAGACGCCGTGGTCGGTGTAGACGCGGTGGACGCAGCCGGGCCCGGTGAGCGGGTACGTGCACGCGGGCACCAGCTTGGGCGCGCCGTCCCGGGTGAACAGCTTCATCATCACCAGCACCTGCCGGGCCCCCACGGCGAGGTCCATGGCGCCGCCGACGGCGGGGATCGCGTCGGGGTCGCCGGTGTGCCAGTTGGCCAGGTCGCCGTGCTGCGAGACCTGGAAGGCGCCGAGGACGCACCCGTCCAGGTGGCCGCCGCGCATCATGGCGAAGGAGTCGGCGTGGTGGAAGTACGCCGCCCCGGGCAGCTCGGTGACGGGCACCTTGCCGGCGTTGGTGAGGTCGGGGTCGATCTCGTCGTCGGTCGCGGCCGGGCCCATGCCGAGCATGCCGTTCTCGGTGTGCAGCACGACCCCGGCGTCGGGCGGCAGGTGCTCGGCGATCCGGGTCGGCTGCCCGATGCCGAGGTTGGCGTGGGAGCCGGCCGGGATGTCGCGGGCGATGCGCGCGGCGAGTTGGCCGGTGGTGAGCGGGGCGCGGTCGGCCTGCTCCAGCACGGAGGACGTCATCAGCGGGCCCCTTCCACGGTGAGCCGACGGGCCTCGGCCCGTACGAGTCGGTCGACGAAGATGCCGGGCGTCACCACGGTCTCCGGGTCGATCCCCCCGGCCGGCACGATCTCGGTCACCTGGGCGATCACCGTGGTGGCGGCCGTGGCCATCACCGGCCCGAAGTTCCGGGCGGTCTTGCGGTACACCAGGTTCCCCATGGTGTCCGCGCGGTGGGCGGAGATCAGCGCCACGTCGCCCTTGACGGGGAACTCCAGGACATGCGCGCGTCCGTCGATCTCCCGGGTCTCCTTGCTGAGGCACCGTCGCTCAGCGGGGAGGCGTTGCCCGCGGTAATCGTGCCGTCCGGGCGGAACGACTGCTTCAGGGCCGCCAGCTCCTCCGGCGAGGTGTCCGGGCGGATGCCCTCGTCGCGGGCGAGTCCGTCCACCGGCACGACCAGGCCGTCGTAGAAGCCCTCGTCCCAGGCGGCGGCCGCGAGGCGGTGCGAGCGGGCCGAGAACGCGTCCTGGCGTTCCCGGGAGATGTCGAACCGCTCCTGGAGCAGTTCGTTGCACTCGCCCAGCGGGACCGTCCACTCCTTCGGCATCGCGGGGTTGACCAGCCGCCAGCCGAGGGTGGTGGAGACGGCCGTGACGTCGCGGGCGGGGAAGGCCCGGTCCGGCTTGGGCAGCACCCAAGGGGCACGGGTCATGGACTCCACGCCGCCCGCGACGACGTCGGCGTCGCCCGACTCCAGGGTGCGAGAGGCGATGATCGCCGCGTCGAGGCTGGAGCCGCACAGCCGGTTCACGGTCGTGGCGGGCACGCTCACCGGCAGTCCGGCCAGCAGCGCCGCCATCCGGCCGACGTTGCGGTTGTCCTCGCCGGCGCCGTTGGCATTGCCCCACACCACGTCGCCGACGGCGGCGGGATCCAGGTCCGGGGTCTTGTCGAGCAGGCCGGTCAGCGCGGTCGCGGCGCGAGGTCGTCGGGGCGCACCCCGGCGAGTGCGCCGCCGAACCGGCCGAACGGGGTGCGGGCCGCCGCGTACAGATGAACTTCGCTCATGCCGCGCCCCCCGCGAGGGCCGCCTCACCGACCGGCGCCGAGGACAGCGGGATCGGCGTGAACATCTCCGGCTCCTGGTCCGGTGTCAGGGCGGTCGGGCCGTACAGCCAGTCGGTGAAGGAGTAGTCGTGGGTGTCGCGGGCGCGCAGGAGTGCGTTGCGCTGCTCGCGGGCGAGGCCGTCGAGGTGCCACAGCTCGCCCCAGGCGCGGGAGGTGGTCAGCACACGCCGGCAGTGCTCCGGGCGGACGGCCTCGTAGGCGGCGAGCGCGGCGCTCCAGTCGACCGTGCCGTCCGCGGCGCGGTTGCGGGCGACGTGCTCGCCCAGTACCCAGCCGTCCTCGATGGCCATGATCGCGCCCTGTGCGATGTACTGCAGCGGCGGGTGTGCGGAGTCGCCGAGCAGCGCGATCCGGCCGTGCACCCACTGCATGATCGGGTCGCGGTCGTACATCCGCCACCACTTGTCCCGCCACATGAAGGGCAGGCCGTCGCGGACGAAGTCGCAGGTGTCGGCGAAGGCGGCGTCGAGTTCGTCGGGGGTGCCCCAGTCGTCCCGGCCGGCGAGCGCCTTGGGCGACTCGAAGACGGCGACCTGGTTGAGCAGTTCGCCGCCGCGCAGGCCGTAGTGGACGAAGTGGCACCGGGGGCCGACGTGCACGACGACCTCGCGCAGGTCGACCGACGCCACGCGCGGCTGCTCGGCGGGGACGGTGCCGCGGTAGGCGACGTAGGCGGAGGAGACGGGCTCGTCGTCGACGAGCAGCCCGCGGGCGACGGAGTGCAGGCCGTCGGCGGCGATCACGACACCGGCCTCGTGGTTCTCGCCGGAGGCGAGGGTCACGCGGGCACCGCCGTCGGTGTTCTCGTACGAGGTCACCTGCGCGTCGTTGATCAGTTCGACGCCGGCGCGTTCGCAGGCGCGCAGCAGCAGGCCGTGCAGGTCGCTGCGGTGGATGACCAGGTACGGGTAGCCGTAGCGCTGCTCCAGGTGGCGCAGGTCGAGCCGGGTCAGCTCGTCGCCGTCGACGGCGTCGCGCATGACCATCGCGTCCGGGACGACGCCGAGGCTCTTGGCCTCGTCCAGGAGGCCGTAGTCGTCGAGGATGCGGGTGCAGTTGGGGGCGAGTTGGATGCCGGCGCCGACCTCGCCGAAGGCGGGGGCGCTCTCCAGCAGGCGGACGTCCAGGCCCTGGCGGGTGAGCGAGAAGGCGGCGCCGAGGCCGCCGAGGCCGCCGCCGACGACGATCACATCAGGGTGGGACATGGGATGCACTCCTCTACAGCCAGGGGCCGAGCGCGGGGGCGCCGGCGAGCGAGTGGGGCCGGCCCGCCAGCCAGGCGGCGACCTCCGGAAGCGGGCCGTCGGGCAGCTCGACCAGTCCGCGCTTCGCCCTGATCTCGGCGACGAGCGCGGTCAGGAAGCCCTTCGGCAGGTCGGCGAAGGTGACGACGCCGGTGCCGAGGTCGACGGCGTGGACACACACCTCGCGGGCGCGCATCCACGGCAGTTCGGTGGCGGGGACGGTGCGGCCCTGGGCGGTGACGACCTCGCGCCCCCACTGCTCGTCGGTCAGCCCGTCCAGTCCCGCCGCCAGCTTGTGCGCGGAGGCCGCCAGCCAGGAGCGGAGCTCGTCGACGGAGAGGGCGGGGCCCTTCGCTATGCCGGCGGCGCGCTCCTCGGTGGAGGCGTACATCGGCGTGGGTTCACCGGTGGCCGCCCAGTGCACCAGGTTGCACAGGGCGTCGGCGTTGGCGGCGGCGTGCGCCACCAGGTGCTTGCGCGTCCAGTCCGGCAGCAGGCTGGGCACCGAGAAGGCATCCTCGTCCAGTCCCGCAACGGCGTCGAGCAGTAGCTCAGTGCCGGTACGGGCCCAGGCGCGCGCGTCGTCGAGGGTGCGCGGGGCGCCGGTCATCCCTCGACCACCTTGTTGGTGCAGGTGCCGAGGCCGGTGATCTCGGTGACCACGGTCTGGCCGGGCAGCAGGAAGACCTTGGGGTCGCGGGCGTTGCCGACGCCGGCCGGGGTGCCGGTGGCGATGATGTCGCCGGGGTTCAGGGTGATGGCGGTGGAGATGTACTGGATCAGGAAGACCGGGTCGAACAGCAGGGTGCCGGTGTCGTCCTGCTGCATGACCTCGCCGTCGACGACCGTCTTCACCTCGAGCGCGGGTCGTACGCCGCCGACCTCGTCGGGGGTGACGACGTAGGGGCCGACCGGGGTGGTGGCCTCCCAGATCTTGCCCTGGGTCCACTCGATGGTGCGGAACTGCCAGTCGCGCAGCGAGATGTCGTTCATGACGGTGAAGCCGGCGATGGCCTCGGCGGCCCGCCGCTCGTCGGCGCGCCGGACCTGCTTGCCGATGACGACGGCCAGTTCGACCTCCCAGTCGAGCGCGTCGGTCTCGGCCGGCTTGACGATGTCGTCGTTCGCGCCCAGCAGGGTCTCGGCGAACTTGGGGAAGAGGGTCGGGTGGTTCGGCAGGTCCCGGCCCATCTCCTTGATGTGGTTGGTGTAGTTGTGGCCGACGCAGACGACCTTGGAGGGGTTCGGGACGACCGGCGCGAAGCCGGCGCCCTCGACGGGGTAGGTCGTGCCGGACGCGGCGGCTGCCTTGCCCTGCCAGTCGTCCTCGGCGAACAGTTCGCCCAGGTCGGCGTACCCGAGGTCGACGAGCGTGTCGCCGTCGAGGCGGACCGCCCGGGTGCCGTCGGCGGTGCGGAGGGTGGCGAGCTTCATGTCAGCCGTCCTTCTGGGTGCGGTCGAGCTTGAGCGCCTCGAAGACGGGCGTGTCGGAGAAACGGAAGAGGTCAAGGGCGCCCGAGTCGGAGTCGGACGCCCCGGCCTCGGACTTCGCGGAGAACGGCTCCCAGGACGGGACCACGAACAGGTCGCCGCGGGTGACAGTCCAGGACCTGTCGCCGACGGTCACCGTGCCGGATCCGTCGAAGACCTGGTAGACGGAGGAGCCGGTCTCACGCAGGGGCGCGGTCTCGGCGCCGCGGGCGACGCGGTGGAACTCGGCGCGGATCGTCGGCAGGACGTCGGAGCCGTCGTGCGGGTTGGAGTAGCGCACCGCGGCGTGACCGGGCTCGACGGTGCCGCCGAAGCCCTCCTTCTCCAGCAGGAGCTGGTCGCGCAGTGCGGCGTCGGTGTACTCCCACTTGTACGACAGCAGGGGGCTGCCCGGTGTCGCGGGCGCGGCCGACAGGGGGCGCAGGCCGGGGTGGCCCCACAGCCGCTCTGAGCGGGACCTCTCGGGGGTGGTCCGCTCGGCGTCACTGATCTCGTCGCGGCCGAACTCGAAGAACTGCGCCTCGGTGACGTACTGGAACGGGATGTCCAGGCCGTCGATCCAGGCCATCGGCTCCGAGGTGGCGTTGTGGTGGGCGTGCCAGTTCCAGCCGGCCTGCGGGAGGAAATCGCCGCGGTTCATCGGCACCGGGTCGCCCCCGACGACCGTCCACACGCCCGAGCCCTCGACGACGAAACGGAAGGCGTGCTGGGTGTGGCGGTGCTCGGGGGCGTCCTCACCGGGCATCAGGTACTGGATGGCGGCCCACAGGGTCGGGGTGGCGAAGGGCCGGCCGCCGAGGGAGGGGTTGGCCAGAGCGATGGCCCGGCGTTCGCCGCCGCGGCCGACGGGGACCAGGTCGCCCGCCTCGGACGCCAGCGCGCGCAGCCGCTCCCAGCGCCACAGGTGCGGTACGGCGCGCGAGCGCGGGTGGGCCGGCATCAGGTCGCCGATCTCGGTCCACAACGGGACGAGCAGTTCCTGCTCGAAGCCCCGGTACAGCTCCTCGAGCGCCGGGGTGACCTCGGGCTGCCCCTCGGCGGAGACGGCCTGGAGCCGCACCGGAGAGCCCGTGGCGATGTCTTGGGTAAGCGAGGACTCAGTCACGGAGCCAGCGTGCATGGCGTCTGCTGTTCGAACATGTAGATTCTGGAGAGCAGAATTCGGAGGCAACCATGGACAAGCCGCTCAAGACGCCGCCGCCCTACCTCATCGCCAGCGTGGACCACGCGCTGCGGGCGGCGACCATGCTGCAGATGGAGGGCGGCGCGACGGTGGCACAGCTAGCGGAGCGCCTGGGTGTCGCCCGGTCGACGGCCCACCGCCTCCTGGCGATGCTCGTCTACCGGGACTTCGCCGTGCGGGGCGAGGACCGCATCTACCGCGCCGGGCCGGTGCTGGAGCTGGCCGCCCACTCCCAGTCGCTCGTGTCGCGGCTGCGCACGGCGGCCATTCCCCACCTGCGCCGGGTCGTCGATCTCCTCGACGAGACCGCGAACCTGGTCGTGCGCACCGGGGACACGGTGCGGTTCATTGCCAGCGTCGAGTGCCGGCAGGCCCTTCGGGTCGGCTCCCGGGAAGGGATGGTCTTCCCCGCCCACCGCACCACGGCGGGACTCCTCCTGCTCGCCGACCTGCCCGACGAGGAGCTGGAGAAGGTCTACGCCCCCGAGCGCTACCGCGACCGCCCGGCCGACCGGCCCGACCTCGCTCGGCTGCGGACGGAGCTCAGGCGCGTGCACCGCAGCGGTTTCGCCGTCAACCGGGAGCGGTCCGAACGCGGTCTCGTCGCCGTCGGTGTCCTGGTGCGCGGCCAGGACGGCACCGCGCTGGCCGGCCTCTCCGTCTCGATGCCCAGCACGCGCTACGACCCGCAGCGCCTGCGCTCCCTGGTCGCCACGCTGGAGACCGCGGCCCACTCCCTTGAAGAGGACTTGGCCGACCAGCCGTAGTCCCCGACTCGTCAGTCTTACGCGAAGAACAGAGTTATTATTTCCTGCTCACTTCGTTGACGCGAAGTAAAGCAAAGTGTCATTCTCCCCGGCATCGCGCCGGCTCTCGTCGCGCCCTCTCCCCCACCGCACGCAGAGCCGAGCCCTTCCACGCTCTTCCGAGGCTCCCGCTTCCGGGACACCCGCATTCCCAGCCAGGGAGAACAGCAATGACGCTCAACAACGGGACGACGACGCCCCCGGACCCAACCGCGGGGGCCGCCCGGACACCGGGCTACGCGGGAACACTGGCTGCCGCCTGCGGCGCGGTCTTCGTGGCCCAGGTCGCGAACGCGCTGCGCGCCACCACCAACATGCTGCGCGGCCTCGGCTCCGCCCTCGGCCCCGTCGTCGTCGGCGCGGTCGCCCTCAGCAACGCAGGGTCGGCGTTCGCGGCGAACCTGTCCGGCGCGGACCTGCCACCCGCCCAGGTGGCGGCGGCGCGGGAGATCGCCGAGGCCGGAGGACCCATCGCCGTGAACAGCCTGCCGCCCGGCACCCCGGGATCCGCGGCCCACAGCCTGGCCCTGGGCGCCCTGGGCAGCGGCTTCAGCACCGCGTTCCTGGTGTGCGCCGCGGCAGCCGCCGTCGCCGCGGCACTCACCGCCTTCGGCCTGCGCGTCCGCTCAGCCACTTCTGTCGGCATACGCAACCACATCCGCGTCGGGCCGACCGGCGCTCGTCCAGGAGCCCAACCTGCAATGACGGCTCGTCAGGACGAGCGTCAAACAAGCGCCGAAACGGCCGACAGCCACCCGTGGCGCGACATCGGCCCCCCACACCCCCCCACCACCATCCCGGCACCGGGCGGCGTAACACCAGGTCAGACAGCATCCGCGAGGGGCCGAGACGCTTGACGTCATGGTGTGCGGGAAACATGTCGAGCACATCCGCCCATCCCTGAGAACAGGGGAAACTGGCAGTCAGAGCCCTTTTGCAGCAGGCTCCAGAATCGCCACGCACTCGACATGGTGCGTCATCGGAAACAGATCGAACACCCGCAGCATCCGCACCCGGTACCCCCCGTCCCGGAAGTACCCCAGGTCCCGGGCCAGGGCCGCCGGGTCGCAGGCGACGTAGGCGATTCTGCGGGCGCCCAGCGACGACAGGTGCTGGACCGTCTTGCGGCCGGCGCCCGCGCGGGGCGGGTCCAGGACGATGAGGTCGACCTCGTCGATGCCGGTGCGGGGCAGGACGGACTCGACCTTGCCCTGCTCGATGCGGACGCGGTCGAAGGCGGCGAGGTTGTGGCGGGCGTCCTCGACGGCGCGCTTGCCGGACTCGATGCCGAGGACCGCGCCCTGGTCGCCGACGCGGTCGGCCAGGGCGCCGGCGAAGAGGCCGACGCCGCAGTAGAGGTCCAGGGCCATGTCGCCCTTGCGGGGCAGCAGGCCCTGCATGACCGCGGTGACCAGGGTGTCGGCGGCCTTCGGGTGGACCTGCCAGAAGCCTCCGGAGCCGACCCGGTACGTGCGGCCGTCGGCACGCTCGCGGACGAAGGGACGGCCGTGGACGCGGTGGACGCCGCCGTCCTTCTCACCGACGCGCATGACCGAGACCGGGCGGTCCAGCTCGACGAGGGGCAGGCGGGCGCCGGGGCGCGGGGTCAGGATGACCTGGCGGTCCTGCGAGCCCGTCGCCGCGATCGCCTCGACCGTCGCCATGCCGGGCCAGTCACGGCGCTCGATGCCCAGCTCGCTGACGCCCTCCGCCGCGATCATGCAGTGGTCGACCGGCTCGACCTCGTGGGAGCGGTGCCTGCGCAGCCCCGCGCGGCCCTCGGCGTCCACGGCGTACTGCACGCGCGTGCGCCACGACGGGACCTGCCCGGCGGGCAGCTTGTCCCCCTCGGCCGGCATCACCGTGCCGTCCCAGCCGGCCTCCTCGGGCGTAAGGCCCGCCAGACGCTCCAGTTGCTCGGCGACGACCTCGCCCTTCAGGCGGCGCTGGGCGCCCGGCTTGGCGTGCTGCCAGTCGCAGCCGCCGCAGCGGCCGGGCCCGGAGAAGGGGCAGGGCGCCTCGACGCGGTCCTTGGAGGCGTCCAGGATCTCGACCGCGTCCGCGCGCAGGAAGCGGGCGCCCTCCTCGCCCTCCGTGACCCGGGCCACGACCCGCTCGCCGGGCAGGGTGTGCCGGACGAACAGCACCTGGCCCTCGGCGGTGCGGGCGATGCAGTGGCCGCCGTGGGCGACGGGGCCGACCTCGACCTCGTACTCCTCACCCACCAGTGAGACCGCCTGCGACTTCTTCGGTTCTGCCTGCATGGCGGGGTGACTCCAGAGAACGGGGGCGACAAGGACAACAGCCGTCCAGTCTACGTGGACGAGGAGGAGTCCTTCGGCCGGTCCTGCGGCTGCTGGGCCGGGCCGCGCCGCACCGCGCCGGGCGCGCTCCAGTCCTGGCGCTTGCGGGCCCGGCGCCGGGCGGCCTCGGAGGACTCGAGCTGGTACGGGACGGACGTGACCATGACGCCCGGTGTGAAGAGCAGGCGGCCCTTGAGGCGCAGGGCGCTCTGGTTGTGCAGCAGGTGCTCGTACCAGTGGCCGACCACGTACTCGGGGATGATGACCGAGACAGCGTCGCGCGGGGACTCCTTGCGCAGGCTCTTGACGTACTCGATGACCGGCCGCGTGATCTCGCGGTAGGGGGAGTCCAGGATCTTCAGGGGTACGGCGATGCCGCGGCGCTCCCACTCCTCGCGCAGGGCCTTGGTCTCGGCCGGGTCGACGTTGACGCTGAGCGCCTCCAGGCTGTCGGAGCGCATGAGCTTGGCGTAGGCGAGGGCGCGCAGCGTGGGGCGGTGGATCTTGGAGATCAGGACCACCGAGTGGACCCGCGACGGGCGCACCATGTCGTCGCTCTGCGCCTCCTCGGGGTCCTCCGGGGCCGCGATCTCCTCGGCGACGCGGTCGTAGTGCTTGCGGATGGCCGTCATCGTCGCGAAGAAGATGCACATGCCGAGCAGGGCGACCCAGGCCCCGTGGGTGAACTTCGTGGCCAGGACCACGACCAGGACCAGTCCGGTGAAGAAGGCGCCGAAGGCGTTGATCGCGCGGGAGCGGATCATGTGGCGGCGCCTGGCCTGGTCGCGTTCGGCGGCCAGGTTGCGGTTCCAGTGGCGGACCATGCCGATCTGGCTGAGCGTGAAGGACACGAAGACGCCGACGATGTAGAGCTGGATCAGCCGGGTCGAGTCGGCGCCGTAGACGACGACGAGGAGCATGGCCGCGCCGGCGAGGAGCACGATGCCGTTGGAGAAGGCCAGCCGGTCGCCGCGGGTGTGGAGCTGGCGCGGCAGGTAGCGGTCCTGGGCGAGGATCGAGCCGAGGAGCGGGAAGCCGTTGTAGGCGGTGTTGGCGGCCAGGAAGAGGACCAGCGCGGTGGCGGCGGCGAGGACGACGAACAGGAAGCTGCCCTCGCCGAAGACCGCCTCGGCGACCTGCGAGATCACGGGGTGCTGGACGTAGTCGGCGCCGACCGCGACCCCGTTGTGGAAGAGCTGGGTGGCGGGGTTGTCGGACATGCGGACGTCGGTGGCGGTGGCCAGCGCGATGATGCCGCAGAACATGGTGACGGCGAGCAGGCCCATCAGCGCGAGCGTGTTGCCCGCGTTCTTGGACTTGGGCTTGCGGAAGGCCGGGACGCCGTTGGAGATCGCCTCGACACCGGTGAGGGCGGCGCAGCCGGAGGAGAAGGCGCGCAGGAGGAGGAAGACCATGGCGAAGCCGGCCAGGCCGCCGTGCTCGGGTTTGATCTCGTAGTCCGCCGTCGGGGCGCGCATGGTGTCGCCCAGGACCAGGCCGCGGAAGGCGCCCCACACGATCATGATGAAGACGCCCGCGACGAAGACGTACGTCGGGATGGCGAAGAGGGTGCCCGACTCCTTGACCCCGCGCAGGTTCATCAGGGTCAGCAGCAGGATGACGGCGACCGCGCACAGGACCTTGTGCTCCACGACGAAGGGGATCGCCGAGCCCAGGTTCTCGATGCCGGAGGAGATGGAGACGGCGACCGTCAGGACGTAGTCGACCAGCAGTGCGCTGGCCACGGTCAGGCCGGCCTTCGGGCCCAGGTTGGTGGTGGCCACCTCGTAGTCGCCGCCGCCGCTCGGGTAGGCGTGCACGTTCTGGCGGTACGAGGCGACCACGGTGAACATCAAGACGACGACCGCGAGCGCGATCCAGGGGCTGAAGTGGTAGGCCGACACGCCCGCGATGGACAGGACCAGCAGCACCTCGCCGGGCGCGTACGCCACCGAGGACAACGGGTCGGACGCGAAGACGGGAAGGGCGATCCGCTTCGGCAGGAGCGTTTCGCCCAGCCGGTCGCTGCGCAGTGCGCGCCCGATGAGGATCCGTTTGGGCACGTCGGTCAGTTTGGACACAACAGAGGATCGTAAGCGTTCGAACGGGCGCCCGCCCAACCGCCACCCCCGATCCGCCCGCAGTCTGCCCTACGGGTGAATTCGGAGCGTTCTCCGGCTGCGGATTGCGCAGGTGACGGGGTTCGCATGCCTATATGACTGCTCACCCCGGGCAAGCCCTGCCGCTTCCCGGCCGTCGCCGCCCCTGGAGGTCCCATGCACCTGAGCGCAGAGCTGATCGGCGGCGCCGCCACCCTCGTCGGCCTCGGTTTCCTGACCCGCGCCAGCATCCGCAGCATCTGCCGCCGGGGGTCGTCGGCCAGGGGGTGAGACGGCTCCTGCGGGCCCCGGAGGCTTGCCGATACGTTGGGGCCGGACATCCGCCACGTACGGTCCGCACGGGGAACCCGGCTACCGGGGACCTAGCGGCCGCGGCCGCGGTGCGCACCGGCATGATGTTCCACTGCGGCCCGCACACTGGCCGCGACGTGTCGCCAGGCGAGCCGAAAGAGAGACATGACGACATCCACGAAGACCGGCGGGCCCGCAGGAAGCGCGGTGTGAGGCGATGCACATTGTCATCATGGGCTGCGGGCGCGTGGGCTCCGCGCTCGCCCAGACCCTGGAGCAGCAGGGGCACACGGTCGCCGTGATCGACCGGGACCCCACCTCCTTCCGGCGCCTCGGCTCCTCGTTCGGCGGACGCCGGGTCACCGGCATCGGCTTCGACCAGGACACCCTGCGCGAGGCGGGCATCGAGGAGGCCGGCGCCTTCGCCGCCGTCTCCAGCGGCGACAACTCCAACATCATCGCCGCCCGGGTGGCGCGCGAGATGTTCGGTGTGGAGAACGTCGCCGCCCGCATCTACGACCCGCGCCGCGCCGAGGTCTACCAGCGCCTCGGCATCCCCACCGTGGCCACCGTCCGCTGGACGGCCGACCAGATGCTGCGCCGGCTGCTGCCCGCGGGTGCCGAGCCGCTGTGGCGCGACCCCACCGGGGGCGTCCAGCTCGCCGAGGTGCACACCTCCGCGGCCTGGGTCGGTCACAAGATCAGCAGGCTCCAGGAGGAGACGGGCGTGCGGGTGGCGTTCGTCACCCGGCTCGGGGAGGCGATCCTGCCCTCCTCGCAGACCGTCCTGCAGGAGGGCGACCTCGTGCACGTGATGATGCGCACCGACGAGGTCCACAAGGTCGAGGCGGCGTTCGCCAAGGGTCCCGAAGAGGAGGGCGGTCACTGATGAGGGTCGCCATTGCCGGAGCCGGCGCGGTCGGCCGCTCGATCGCGGGCGAACTGCTGGAGAACGGCCACGAGATCCTGCTCATCGACAAGGCGCCGACGGCCATCTCGGTCGAGCGCGTCCCGATGGCGGAGTGGCTGCTCGCCGACGCGTGCGAGATCACGTCCCTGGACGAGGCGGCGCTCCAGCGCTGCAACGTCGTCATCGCGGCGACGGGCGACGACAAGGTCAACCTGGTCGTGTCCCTGCTGGCCAAGACGGAGTACGGCGTTCCGCGCGTCGTCGCCCGCGTGAACAACCCGAAGAACGAGTGGCTCTTCAACGAGTCCTGGGGCGTGGACGTCGCCGTCTCCACCCCGCGGCTGATGTCGGCCCTGGTGGAGGAGGCGGTGAGCGTCGGCGATCTGGTCCGGCTGCTGCGCTTCAGCCACGGCGACGCCAACCTCGTCGAGCTGACGCTGCCGGAGGAGTCGGCGCTGGCCGGCACGCAGGTCGGTGACGTCCAGTGGCCCGAGGACACCTCGCTGGTGACCATCATCCGCGGCACGCGGGTGCTGACGCCCTCCTTGGAGGACTCCCTGGAGGCGGGCGACGAGCTGCTCTTCGTCGCCGCGCAGGCCCGTGAGGAGCAGTTGGAGGACCTGCTGTCGGCACGGCGGCGGCCCGACGGGCTGGTCTGACCCGTACGCCCGTCCCGCCGGCCGGTGCGCCGACGGGACGGGCCGGTACGGCGGTGGGCCGGTACGGCGGTGGGGTGCCCGGAGATCTCCGGGCCCCCCCCCGCCGTACCGGCCCCTCTCGTGCCGTGCCGTTCGTCCCGTGGTGCCGTCAGGCCCTGCGGTGCCTGCCGCCGCGCGGGTCCCCGCTCTCCCCGTCGGCCCCGGACGACACCGCCGGCGTGCCGTCCGCCTCCTGCCCGCGCCGGTCCCGCTCGGCCTTCTCCGCCTTCTCGGCCTCCTCCGCCGCCTCCATCTCCGCGAACACGTCGATGGGCGCCGGCGCCTTGGCCAGGAAGACCCAGGTCAGCCAGACGGCCAGCAGGAAGGGCGGGATCTTCAGGGTGACCAGGACCCAGCCGAGCTGCTCGGTGTCCGTCCACCAGTACAGGGGGAAGAGGATCGCGGACTTGGCGAGGAGGATGAAGCCCCAGGCGTAGCTGGCCCTCGTGTACGCCTTCTTGCGGCCCGGGTTGCGGGTGCGCCAGGAGAGGTTCTCCTTGAAGACCGGGCCGAGGATCAGGCCGATCAGCGGCACACCGGCCAGCGAGGTGACGATGTACGCCAGCGCCAGGCCCAGGGTGTAGAGCATGCCGGGCAGGTAGAAGTTCTTGGCGTTGTCGGTCATCATCGCGAAGACCACGCCGAAGGCGACCCCGAAGACCCCGCTGAACGCGTGCTTGACGGTGTCCTTCATCGCCAGCCGGACCACGACCAGCACCACCGACACGGCCAGGGCCGCGATCGCCGACAAGTGCAGGTCGTTGTTGAGCGTGAAGATGGTGACGAAGAGCAGGCCCGGCAGCACCGTCTCGATCATGCCGCGCACGCCGCCGAACGCCTCGAACAGCGCGGCCTCCGTCACCGCCCGGGCGTCGTCGGCCTCTGTCGTCTCTTGGGTCGGCTTGTCGAGCGACGTCACCGGCTACTCCCGTCCGAGGGGTCTCAGTTCGTACTTCGGGTTGAAGAGCACCCGGCGGCCGTGACTCATCGAGATCCGGCCCGATGCGATGAGCTTGCGCCCCGGCTCTATGCCCACGATGGAGCGTCTGCCCAGCCACACCACGTCCAGGGCGGCGGAACCGTCGAACAGCTCGGCCTCCAGGGCCGGAACGCCCGCACGCGGTCGCAGGGTGACCGTGCGCAAGGTACCAGTTACCGACACGACCTGCCGGTCCTGGCAGTCTCCGATGCGGGTGCAGCCGGCGGTGTCGGCGTCCTCGCGCAGTTCCTCCGACTCCAGGTCCTCCTGCGACGAGGAGAGCCGGTCGAACATGCGCCGGAACCGGCCCACCGGCTTGTCGGAACGCGGAGCAGCACTCATGCCTGAAGCGTACCGGGGTCCGCCGACAGCCACGCATCCCTCTCGGGGCGGGATGGCGAGGCTCACTTCACCCTCACGTCCCGTGCGCTTCCCCTCACTTCTCGAAGCGGTACCCCATGCCCGGCTCGGTGATGAAGTGCCGCGGGTGCGCGGGGTCCGCCTCGAGCTTGCGGCGCAACTGCGCCATGTAGACCCGCAGGTAGTTCGTCTCCGTCCCGTACGACGGCCCCCACACCTCCTGCAGGAGCTGCTTCTGGCTCACCAGACGCCCGGTGTTGCGCACCAGCACCTCCAGCAGGTGCCACTCGGTGGGTGTCAGGCGTACGTCCCTGCCGCCCCGGTTGACCTTCTTCGCGGCCAGGTCGACGGTGAACTCCCCGGTGTCCACGACGACCCCGTCCTCGCCGCCCGGGACCGGTTCGGACCGGCGGACGGCGGCGCGCAGCCGGGCCAGCAGTTCGTCCATGCCGAAGGGCTTGGTGACGTAGTCGTCGGCACCCGCGTCGAGTGCCTCCACCTTCTCGTCGGAGGAGTGCCGGGCGGACAGCACCAGGATGGGCACCCGCGTCCAGCCGCGCAGTCCCCTGATGACCTCGACGCCGTCCATGTCGGGCAGGCCCAGGTCCAGCACCACCACGTCGGGGTGGCGGGCGGCGGCGAGCTGGAGGGCGGTGGCGCCGTCGTGGGCGGCGTCGACCTCGTAGTGCCGTGCCTTGAGGTTGATCACGAGGGCCCGCACGATCTGCGGTTCGTCGTCGATCACGAGGACGCGGGTCATCCGGCGGTCTGCCTTTCTGCGGTCGCGGGGCGGGAGGTCGTGGCGGAGGCGTTCTCCGCGGCGGGAGCGGCGGAAGCGGAAGCCGCAGACGCAGACGCGGCGGACGCCGAGGAGCGCACCGCGCGGAGGCTGAGGACCATGGTGAGGCCCCCACCGGGGGTGTCCTCGGCGTTCAGGGTGCCGCCCATCGCCTCGGCGAAACCGCGGGCCACTGCGAGACCGAGGCCGACACCGGCCCCGCGCGGGGCGTCGCCGTACCGCTGGAAGGGCTCGAAGATGCGGTCCTTGGCGTCGTCCGGCACTCCCGGCCCCCGGTCGACGACCCGTACCTCGACGCGGTCCGCGAGCGCGCTGGCCGCGACCATGACGGTCCGATCGTCGGGGCTGTACTTGACGGCGTTCTCCACCAGGTTGGCCAACGCCCGCTCCAGGAGACCGGCGTCCACGGCGACCATGGGCAGCGTCTCCGGGATGTCCAGCTCGGCGCTTCCCTCGGGCACCCCGCCGAGCGCCATCGGCGCCACCTCGTCGACGTCGATCTCGCGGATCAGCGGGGTGACGGTGCCGGTCTGGAGGCGGGACATGTCGAGGAGGTTGCCCACCAGGTGGTCGAGGCGGTCGGCGCCCTCCTCGATGCCTTCGAGCAGCTCCGCCTGGTCCTGTTCCGACCAGGCCACGTCGTCGGACCTGAGGCTGCTCACGGCCGCCTTGATCCCGGCCAGCGGGGTGCGCAGGTCGTGGCTGACGGCGGCCAGCAGCGCGGTGCGGATGCGGTTGCCCTCGGCGAGCGTCCGGGCCCGGTCGGCCTCCTCGCGCAGGCGGCGCCGGTCCAGGACGACGGCGGCCTGGGCGGCGAAGGCGGCGAGGACCCGGCGGTCCTCGGCGGGCAGGACGCGGCCGGTCAGCGCCAGGGCCATGTGGTCGCCGACGGGCATGTCCACGTCCGCGTCCTCCGGGCGCTCCACCGGCGGTCCCGACCCGGCGCGGCCCGCGCAGGTCCAGGGGGCCACGTCGCCCTCCCGCTCCAGCAGGGCGGCCGACTCCATGGCGAAGGTCTCGCGCACCCGCTCCAGCAGCGTCTCCAGGCTGGTCTCGCCGCGCAGCACGTCACCGGCGAGGAAGGAGAGGATCTCCGACTCGGCACGCAGCCGGGCGGCCTGGTGGGTGCGGCGGGCCGCGAGGTCGACGACCGAGGCGACGGACAGCGCGACGCCCACGAATATGGCGAGCGCAAGCATGTTCCTCGGGTCGGCGATGGTGATCCGGTTGACGGGCGGCGTGAAGAACCAGTTCAGCAGCAGCGACCCGACCGCGGCCGAGGCCAGCGCCGGGTACAGCCCGCCCAGCAGGGCGGCCGCCACCGTCAGCGCCAGGTAGAGCAGGACGTCGTTGGCGAGGCCGAGGTGGACGGTGCTGAGCAGCAGCGTCAGCAGCACCGGGCCGCCCAGGCCCGCGAGCCAGCCCCAGACGATCCTGGAGCGCCCGAGCCGCGCGCCCCTGGCCACGGGCAGCCCGCGGCCCTTGGCGACCTCCTCGTGGGTGACGATGTGGACGTCCAGGTCGGGGCCGGACTCCCGGGCGACCGTGGCGCCGACGCCGGGTCCGAAGACGTACTGCCAGGCCTTGCGGCGTGAGGAGCCGAGGACGATCTGGGTGGCGTTGACGCCGCGGGCGAAGTCGAGCAGGGCGGCCGGTATGTCCTCGCCGAGCACGTGATGGAAGGTGCCGCCGAGGTCCTCCACCAGGGTGCGCTGCACCGCCAGCTCCTTCGGCGAGGCGGAGGTCAGCCCGTCGCTGCGGGCGATGTAGACGGCCAGCACCTCGCCGCCGGCGCCCTTCTCGGCGAGGCGTGCGGCCCGCCGTATCAGCGTCCGGCCCTCGGGGCCGCCGGTGAGCCCGACCACGATGCGCTCGCGCGAGCCCCAGATCTTCGAGACGCGGTGCTCGCTGCGGTACTGCTGGAGGTACTCGTCGGCCCGGTCGGCCACCCACAGCAGCGCCAGTTCGCGCAGGGCGGTGAGGTTGCCGGGGCGGAAGTAGTTGGACAGGGCCGCGTCGACCTTGTCCGGCTGGTAGATGTTGCCGTGGGCCATGCGCCGGCGCAGCGCCTGGGGCGACATGTCGACCAGTTCGATCTGGTCGGCGCGCCGCACCACCTCGTCCGGGACGGTCTCCCGCTGCCGTACGCCGGTGATCGACTCCACGACGTCGCCGAGCGACTCCAGGTGCTGGATGTTGACGGTCGAGACGACGTCGATCCCGGCGGCGAGGAGTTCCTCCACGTCCTGCCAGCGCTTGGCGTGGCGCACGCCGGGGACGTTGGTGTGGGCCAGCTCGTCCACCAGGGCCACCCGGGGGGCGCGGGCCAGGACCGCGTCCAGGTCCAGCTCGGTGAAGACCGTGCCCCGGTACTCGACCTCCCGGCGCGGCACCTGCTCCAGGCCCCGCAGCATCACCTCGGTGCGCGCCCTGCCGTGGTGCTCGACGAGGGCGACCACGCAGTCGGTGCCCCGTTCGACGCGCCGGTGGGCCTCGGCGAGCATGGCGTACGTCTTGCCGACGCCCGGCGCCGCGCCGAGGTAGATCCGAAGCTTGCCGCGTCCCATGGCCTCATTGTCTTCCGGTCGGCGCCGAGTGCGCAGCGTCGACCCTACGACCCGCAATCGCGACAAAGGGTACGGGGGTGCGGATGACGGTCGTCCTTGACGGAACTCTGACGGCCGCGCGCTCCCGGTGGCGTCAGTGCTCGACGATCTCCCCGTCGCGCAGCTCCAGCACCCGGTCCGCGAGGTCGAGCAGGGTGGCGTCGTGGGTGGCGACCAGTGCGGTGACCTGTTCGCTGCGTACGACGGCCCGCAGCAGCTCCATCACGGAGTGCCCGGTCTCCGCGTCGAGCTGGCCGGTGGGCTCGTCGGCGATCAGCAGCGCCGGCTCGTTGGCGAGGGCGCGGGCGATGGCGACCCTCTGCTGCTGGCCGCCGGACAGCTCTCCGGGGCGCTGGGCGGCGTGGTCGGCGAGGCCCACGAGGGCGAGCAGCAGCTCGACGCGCTGCTCGCGTGCGCGCGGCGGGGTCCGGCGCAGCCGCATCGGTACGCCGACGTTCTCGGCGGCGGTGAGGATCGGAACGAGCCCGAAGGACTGGAAGACGAAGCCGACCCGGTCCCGGCGCAGGGCGAGCAGTCCGTCCTCGTCCAGCTCCGCGAGGTTCCGGCCGTCCACCTCGACCCGGCCGGCGTCCGGGGTGTCCAGGCCGCCGACGATGTTGAGCAGGGTGGTCTTGCCGGAGCCCGACCGCCCCTTGAGGGCGACCAGCTCGCCGCGCGGCACGTCGAAGGAGACGCCGCGCAGGGCGTGCACGGCGGCGCTGTCGCGACCGTACGACTTCCGTACGCCCTCGACGCGCACCATGGTCTCGGTGGCCACCTGGCTCATGTCGTGCCCTCCCCCGCCGTCCTTCGTGGACCGGCGCCAGTATCACCGTCGGACGCGAGCGGGGGCAACGGCCGGGACCGGGCCGTCCGGCGCGGCCCGGTCCCCGGTACGGCGAAAGGGCCGCGCCCCGGTGGGGACGCGGCCCTCGTGCCGCGCGTACGGCCCGAAGCCGTACGGGGTCCTTGCCCGGCGGACCTCGGTGCCTAGCGGACCTCGGTGATTTCCGGTCCGCGCTGGAGCTGGCCCATGCCGCCGGCGAAGCGGGAGCCCTCTTCCTGCTGGACGCCCTCGGGAACCATCTGGGCGTCGTTCGGCAGCTTGAGGACGATCGGGTCGCGGGGGGCCATCGGGCCGTCGCCGCGGACGACGACCGTGTCCCGGAAGATCTGCTCCAGCAGGCCGGCGGCCTGCGGCTGCACCGCGCCCTGGCCCGAGATCACGCCGCGCAGGAACCAGCGGGGCCCGTCCACACCGACGAACCGGACGACCTGGAAGCCGCCCGTGCCGTCCGGGAGCTGCACCGGGACCTGGGCCCGCAGCTCCCAGCCCAGCGGACCCTCGACCTCGTCGATGATGCCGCCCTGCTGGGTGATGCCGGAGCCGATCTCCTCGCGCACCTCGGCCCAGATGCCCTCGCGCTTGGGGGCGGCGAAGCCCTGGAGCTGGATGGCGCTGTCACGCAGGACGACGGTGGCGGCGACGATCGCGTCGCCCGCGACCTCCACCCGCAGTTCCATGCCTTCGACCCCGGGAACGAACAGTCCGCCCAGGTCGACGCGGCCCTCGCCGGGGTCGCGGACCTCGGTGCTGTCCCAGGGCCCGTCGGGGCGCGGCTCGGGCTCGAGCCGCACGCGTTCGCGCTCTTCGTCCGCCTCGGTGTCGACGCTGTCGACGACCTGCTCGGTCTCGCCGGCCGCGTCCTCGGCGGCATCCCTCTTCTTGCGACGTCCGAACACGTCACTGTCCTTCCCGGTCGGATACGACCGAAGCGTATCGATTCCCACCCGTCGGGCCGCCGTCGGCGACCTGACCGCTTGTGCCGCTTGCACGGTCCAACCCGGCGTGGCCGCCGGTGGACCCGAAGCCCCCCTCGGCCCGCGCCGAGCCGGGAAGCTCCGCGACCTGACGGAAGCGGACCCTCTCGACCTGCTGGACGACCAGTTGGGCAATCCGGTCGAAGCGCTCGAACCGCACACTCTCGCGCGGGTCGAGATTCACCACGATCACCTTGATCTCCCCACGGTACCCGGCATCAATCGTCCCCGGGGCATTCACGAGGGCGACACCGCAGCGGGCGGCCAGGCCGGAACGTGGGTGCACGAAGGCCGCGTACCCCTCCGGGAGCGCCACAGACACTCCCGTGGGCAGAACCGCGCGTTCTCCGGGCGCCAGCTCGCAGTCGACGGTGGTGCGCAGGTCGGCGCCCGCGTCGCCGGGCTGCGCGTACTCCGGCAGCGGCACGTCGGGGTCGACCCGGCGGATCAGGACCTCGAGGCCGGCGCCGCTCACGGGTTCACCTCGAAGGCACGGACGCGGCGGAGCTGGTCGGGGTCGTCCATGGCGGCGCGGATCTCCTCCTCGCGGCCGTTCTCGACGAAGTGCTCGACCTTGACCTCGATGAAGAGGGCGTCCGCACGGACGGCGACCGGGCCGTCGGGAGAGCCGATGCGGCCGGTGGCGGTGGAGTAGATCTTCCGGCCGGCGACCGCGGTCACCTCGGCCTCCAGATACAGCGTCGTGTCCACGGGCACCGGCAGCCGGAAGTCGGTCTCCAGCCGCCCGGTCACCGCGATGGTGCGCAGCAGCCAGTTCAGCGAGCCCAGCGTCTCGTCCAGGGCGGTGGCCAGCACGCCGCCGTGCGCCAGGCCGGGAGCGCCCTGGTGGGCGGGGCGGACGGTGAACTCGGCGGTGATCGACACGCCTTCGCCCGCCCGCGCCTGGAGGTGCAGTCCATGGGGCTGGTCGCCGCCGCAGCCGAAGCACTGGCCGTAGTGCGCGCCGAGCAGCTCGCCGGGGGCGGGCGCGTCGGGGTGCCGTACGGGTTTCACGGCGTCGGCGGGGGGCTGGAGACCTCGGGAAGTACCACTCACAGGCGCAGACCTTACCCGCGCGTCGGCCGAACGCCGATCCCGTGCCAAGCTTGCTTCATGCAGCTCTCCACGGCCCCGTACGAAGAACGCCTCACCGCGCCCCGCTCCTGGTGGCTCGTCTCCTTCCTGGTGGGGCTGGCGTTCGCGCTCATCCTGCTGCCCTTCGGCACACTGCCCATGCTGGGCGGCCTGGCGGGCGGCACGGCGGTGGCCGCGGTGGCGGCCAGTTCGTACGGCGCGGTCCGCATCCGGGTCGTGGGCGACTCGCTGATCGCGGGCGAGGCGAGGGTGCCGGTCTCGGCGCTGGGCGGGGCGGAGATCCTCGACCCGGAGGAGGCCCGTGCCTGGCGCACGTACAAGGCCGACGTCCGGGCGTTCATGCTGCTGCGCGCCTACATCCCGCGGGCCGTACGGGTGGAGGTCACGGACCCGGATGACCCGACTCCGTACCTGTACCTGTCGACGCGTGAGCCGGAGCGGCTCGTAGCGGCCCTGACGGCGGCGAAGGCGGCGGCCTAGCACCTGCGGCTCCAGCACCCGCGGGTCAACGGCCGTCTTTGCCGAACTTTTTCCCGCGGCCGGGACGGCCGGGGCCCGCCCCCTTGGTGATCTCGCCCATGTCCAGGGCGTTCTCGGGGCGTTCCAGCGCGGGAAGGCCGGCCAGGGCGCTCCAGGCGACCTGCTGCTTGCGCAGGTCGGCGCGGATCCTGGCGGCCAGTTTTCTGGTGTCGCGGCGGTTCATGACGGCGCCGACGGCCGCGCCCACCAGGAAGGGCATCAGGTTCGGCAGGTCGCGCACCATCCGCTTCATGATCTGCTGGCGCAACTGCCGTTTCATGTGGCTGTTCATCGCGGAGCCGAGGGTCGACGGCTTGGACACGTCGACGCCGCGTTCGTCGGACCACGCGTTCAGGTACGCGGTGCTGCGCTGCGCGAGGCTGCCGGGCGGGCGTACGCCGTAGACCTCGTGGAGTTCGGCGATCAGCTTCAGCTCGATCGCCGCGACGCCGGTGACCTCGGCGGCCAGTTCGGTGGGCATGGCGGGCGGTACGGGCAGCATCGCCGCCGCTCCGACACCGGCTCCCACGGTCGCCGTGGCCTTGGCCGCGCCGGCCACCAGCCGGTCGGCGATCTCCTCCGGCCCCAGGCCGGGGAACTGGCTGCGCAACGTCTCCAGGTCGCGCACGGGGACGCGGGGTGCCAGGTCGATGACCCGGTCGGCGAGGTGTGCCAGGGCGGCCCTGGCGCGGGCGCCGCCGTTGCGGACGCCCTGTCCTGCCTTCTCGCGGAACGCCGCTGCCCTGCGGCGGGCAGCGGGTGCCGGGGGCCGCGCGGTCGCCGGGAGGTCACTCCGGTCGGCCACGGGCTCGAGCGGGGCCTTCCCCGTGCCGGTCGGGCCCCGCTCGTCGTCACGCGCGCTGTACGGACCGTCTGACGGCCCTTGGTCCGCCCCTCGCCGGGAGGAACGGCGCTTCCAGGGAGGGGTCGAGCCGGTGGTCACGGCCGACCCCGCCTCAGTCGCAGTCGCGGCAGATCGGCTGGCCGTTCTTCTCGCGGGCCAGCTGGCTGCGGTGGTGCACCAGGAAGCAGCTCATGCAGGTGAACTCGTCCTGCTGCTTGGGCAGCACACGGACGGCCAGTTCCTCGTTCGAGAGGTCGGCGCCGGGAAGTTCGAGGCCTTCCGCGGCCTCGAACTCGTCGACGTCGACGGCCGAGGCGGACTTGTCGTTCCGCCGGGCCTTCAGCTCTTCGAGGCTGTCCGAGTCGACGTCGTCGTCGGTCTTGCGTGGAGTGTCGTAATCGGTTGCCATGGTCGCTCTCCCCCTCTGGGTGTCTGCGGTGTCTTCAGCGCACGTAACGCGTGAGGGGCCGGACTTGTGCCCGACCCGAGGCGGAGATTTTGCCTCACATCAAGGTCTGTTACTCAATCGACACCCAACCGGACCTCTCATGAGTGATCGGCTTGGATGGCGATGGGGACCGTACACGGTCCGAATGCCGCACGCCAAAGGCGTCTCACCGTGTACTTCCCGTGATCCCGACCCCCGAAAACCAGGATTTTCCCGGCTTTCCGCCAGGGTGCATGATCACGGAGAGTGGAGGACGGGAAAGCCTTCGTTGTGATCGATCACACACGTGACTTCCGGGCCGATGGCCTGGAAATTCCGCTCAAAGCGAACATCCTCGGGTCTCGGTGAGATGTCGGGGCCATGGTCTCAGATGGGCAACGTCACACGCATCACAAGCCCTCCGCCCTCGCGCGGCCGGGCGTAGATGTGCCCGCCGTGTGCCCGGGCCACGGACCGCGCGATGGACAGCCCGAGCCCGACGCCCTTGTCACTGCCCGTCCGCTCGGTGCGCAGCCGCCGGAACGGCTCGAAGAGGTTGTCCACCTCGTACGCCGGGACGACCGGGCCCGTGTTGGTGACCACCAGGACCGCCTGACCTCCCTCCACAGCCGTGGTGACCTCCACCCAGCCCTGTTCGGCCACGTTGTAGCGCACGGCGTTCTGGACGAGGTTCAGGGCGATGCGCTCCAGCAGGACGCCGTTGCCCTGGACCACCGCCGCCTCGCGGGTGCCGCGCAGCTCCACGCCCTTGCTCTCCGCCTCGGCGTGCACCTGGTCGATGGCCTGGCCGGCCACCTCGGCGAGGTCCACCGGTTTGCGCTCGACGATCTGGTTGTCGCTGCGGGCCAGCAGCAGCAGCCCCTCGACGAGCTGCTCACTGCGCTCGTTGGTCGCCAGCAGGGTCTTGCCGAGCTGCTGGAGCTCCACCGGGGCACCCGGGTCGGACAGGTGCACCTCCAGGAGGGTGCGGTTGATCGCCAGGGGGGTGCGCAGCTCGTGGGAGGCGTTGCCGACGAAGCGCTGCTGGGCGGTGAAGGCCCGCTGCAGCCGCTCCAGCATGTCGTCGAAGGTGTCCGCCAGCTCCTTGAGCTCGTCGTCCGGACCGTCCAGCTCGATCCGGCGGGAGAGGTCGGAGCCGGCCACCGCGCGCGCGGTGCGGGTGATCCGGCCCAGCGGGGACAGGACGCGGCCGGCCATGGCGTAGCCGAAGGCGAAGGCGATCACGGCGAGGCCGAGCAGCGCCAGCAGGGAGCGGCTGAGCAGGTTGTCCAGGGCCACCTTGCGCTGGTGGTCCATGCACTCGCTGATCGCCGCGTTGAAGTCGGACAGCGACAGTCCGCCGTTGTCGACCACGGGGCAGGTGCTGCTGGAGACCTTGAGGTCGGTGAAGTCGACGATCTTGTACAGCGGTTCGTTGCCGGTGCGCACCGCCTGGGCGGCGAGCAGGTAGATGATCGACAGCAGCAGGATGCCGGCGATCAGGAACATGCCGCCGTACAGCAGCGTGAGCCTTATCCGGATGGTGGGCCGCAGCCACGGCAGGGGCGTGGCCGAGCGCGGGTCCCACGTGGGTTTGGGGGGCGCCCCGGGAGGCGCGGGTGTCGTCGCCACGGCCGGTCAGATCCGGTAGCCCGAGCCGGGGACGGTGACGATGACGGGCGGCTCGCCCAGCTTGCGGCGCAGGGTCATCACGGTCACGCGCACGACGTTGGTGAACGGGTCGGTGTTCTCGTCCCAGGCCTTCTCCAGCAACTGCTCGGCGGAGACCACGGCGCCCTCGCTGCGCATGAGGACCTCCAGCACGGCGAACTCCTTGGGCGCGAGCTGAACCTCCTTGCCGTCGCGGAAGACCTCGCGGCGGTTGGGGTCCAGCTTGATCCCGGCGCGCTCCAGGACGGGCGGCAGGGGCACGCTGGTGCGCCGGCCCAGGGCGCGCACGCGCGCGATCAGCTCGCTGAACGCGAAGGGCTTGGGCAGGTAGTCGTCGGCGCCGATCTCCAGGCCCTCGACCCGGTCACTGACGTCGCCGGAGGCCGTGAGCATGAGCACGCGCGTGGGCATGCCCAGCTCGACGATCCTGCGGCACACGTCGTCGCCGTGCACGAGGGGGAGGTCGCGGTCGAGGACGACCACGTCGTAGTCGTTGACGCCGATGCGTTCCAGGGCGGCCGCACCGTCGTACACGACGTCGACGGCCATGGCCTCCCGGCGCAGTCCGGTGGCCACCGCATCGGCGAGCAGTTGCTCGTCCTCGACGACGAGTACGCGCACGTCGCTTGTCCTTCCTGTGTCCACCCGCGTAGCGCTTCTCGGACGCACGAGGGCAGGGGCCTGGTGGGTGTGTTGCCTCCATCCTGCCCTTTTCGGCCATAAGTCGGCTGTAAGCCGGGTGAGGGGCCGGTGACGAAGACGGGCGCGGAAAGGCCGGGGAAGCGGGAATGCGGGATTTTCTCGCGCGGTTGAGGTTTCCGCGAAGGGGAGCGGGGGGAGGACGGCTTTACACCCCGCGATCACGCTCTGCCTGTACCGCGTTACCGCGCGGTACGCCGCGGTCCGCTTCCGCAGAGCGGGCGTGGGTGTCCGGCACCGTCGCCGCCCGGTGGGGCAGCGCTGGGCACTCCACCGGAGACGTGATCGTCCCTTCCGATCGGCACACCCCCGTGCCAAAGACCCACGACCCAGGACGAGGGGGCGCAGCATGGACGCTTTCACCGCAGGACTTCTGCAGCGCATAAAGACGACGGAGTCCGACCTCTCCCGGGCCCGCGACGAGGGCGACGAGTTCCTCGTCGAGGTGGAGCTGGGCGAGCTCGACGATCTGCGCCGTCTCGCTGCCGAGCACGGTGTGGAGGTCAGCGCGACCAACGCCTGACCGGCCCACGGAGGACGAGGCCCCGGCGGGATCCACCGCCGGGGCCTCGCCGTGTGCGTGGCGTCGGGCGGTGGACGGCCAGGGGCGGTCACGGGGACGCCTGCCGGGGCGTGGCGGCGGGCCGGCCGCACAGGGCAGGTGGGGTGCGGGGCAGCACGGCGGCCACGGCGCACCGGTGCTCGGGGGCGGACGCGCGCCCGGCTGCCCCGGGAACCGCGCGTCCGTCGCCTCGGGGCGGCCACCACCGGCCCCCGCCCCGGCGTGGCCCGCGTGGACGGCGGCTGCGCTCCCCCGCACGCACCGGCACCCCCTCGCCCTCCCGGACCCGCCGGGGGTCTACGCCCCGAAGTCCGTCAGGAGCCGCTGGAGCGGTTCGAAGACGGCCGGGGTGGCGGCGATGGTCAGGGTGCCGGTGGGACGCTCACCGGGGCGTCCTCCGGTCAGCGCGCCCGCCTCCCGGGCGATCAGGTCGCCCGCCGCGAGGTCCCAGGGGTGCAGGCCCCGCTCGTAGTAGCCGTCCAGGCGTCCCGCGGCCACGTCGCACAGGTCGATCGCCGCCGAACCACCGCGCCGGATGTCACGGACCAGGGGAATCAGCCGCCGCGCGATCTCGGCCTGTTCCGCGCGGACGTCGGCGACGTAGTTG
Source organism: Streptomyces sp. NRRL F-5650 (assembly GCF_000721365.1). Classification (NCBI taxonomy): domain Bacteria; kingdom Bacillati; phylum Actinomycetota; class Actinomycetes; order Kitasatosporales; family Streptomycetaceae; genus Streptomyces; species Streptomyces sp. NRRL F-5650. The sequence goes on from NZ_JOGV01000008.1 coordinate 43,082, forward strand.
AAGCCGGTGGAGACCAGGGCCTGGTCCAAAGGTGCCCCCGGCCGGCAGGCGAGCCTGCGTTCGCCCTCCCAGGCGCCCGTCGCCCAGGCTCCGCCGCCCAGCACCGCCTGGTACGTCTCGCCCCGCATCGGGGCCACGACCACGCCGGCCACCCGCTCGCCGTCCTGCTCGGCGGCGACGGAGACCGCCCAGGTGGGCAGTCCGTACAGGTAGTTCACCGTGCCGTCGAGCGGGTCGATGACCCACCGGACGCCGCTGGTGCCCTCCGCGGCGGCGCCCTCCTCGCCGAGGAAGCCGTCGTCGGGGCGGCGGTCGGCGATCAGCCCGGTGATCAGCTTCTCCGCCGCGATGTCCATCTCGGTGACCACGTCGATCGGGCTGGACTTGGTGGCGGCGACCGCGAGGTCGGCCGGGCGGCCGTCCCGCAGCAGTTCGCCCGCGCGCCGGGCGGCCTCCTGGGCGATCGTCAGCAGCTCGGCACGGAGCGGGTCGGGCTTCGGGTCGGTCACGGGACTCCTCACGCGTAGGGGCTGTCGGCGCCCGCGGCGGCGGGGCGGGGGGTACGGGCGGGGCAGCAGCCGACCGGGCACAGGTTGTGGCTCGCGCCGAGCGTGCCGAGGGCACAGGGCGTGACCTCCTGCCCGCGCTCGGCCCCCGCGCGCTCCAGGACCAGGTCGCGCACGGCCGCGGCGAACCGCGCGTCGGCGCCCACGGTGGCCGAGCGGCGCACCGGGAGCCCCAGTTCCGCGGCCTTGGCGGTGGCCTCCGTGTCGAGGTCGTACAGGACCTCCATGTGGTCGGAGACGAACCCGATGGGGGCCATGACCACGGCGGGGACACCGGCCGCGTGCCGCTCCTCCAGGTGGTCGCAGATGTCGGGCTCCAGCCACGGGATGTGCGGCGCGCCCGAGCGCGACTGGTACACGAGCTGCCAGGGGTGGTCGACGCCGGTGCGCTCGCGCACCGCGTCCGCGATCAGCTCCGCCACGTCCAGGTGCTGGCGCACGTACGCCCCGCCGTCGCCGTGCTCCTCGACGGGTCCGGAGGTGTCGGCGGCCGAGTCGGGGATGGAGTGGGTGCAGAACGCGATGTGCGCGCCGTCCCGCACCTCCTCGGGCAGCTCGGCGAGGGAGCGGACGACCCCGTCGACCATGGGCTCGACGAAGCCCGGGTGGTTGAAGTAGTGCCGGAGCTTGTCGATCGCCGGCAGCTCCAGGCCCTCCGCCTCCAGGGCGGCGAGCGCGTCCGCCAGGTTCTCGCGGTACTGGCGGCAGCCCGAGTACGAGGCGTAGGCGCTGGTGGCGAGGACGAGGATGCGCCGGCGGCCGTCGCGGACCATCTCGCGCAGCGTGTCGGTCAGGTACGGCGCCCAGTTGCGGTTGCCCCAGTAGACCGGCAGGTCCAGGCCGTGCTCGGCGAAGTCCTTGCGCAGGGCGTCCAGCAGGGCGCGGTTCTGGGCGTTGATGGGGCTGACCCCGCCGAAGAGGAAGTAGTGCTGTCCGACTTCCTTGAGGCGTTCCTTGGGGATGCCGCGTCCCCGGGTCACGTTCTCCAGGAACGGGACCACGTCGTCCGGGCCCTCCGGGCCGCCGAACGAGAGCAGGAGCAGGGCGTCGTAGGGGCTGGCATCGAGCACGTCTGGCATGTCTCGATCCTGCCACCCGGCACTGACAGCGGGGAAACGGTGGGGCACCGGCCGTGCGTTCCACCAGGTCCGAGGGGGTGTTTCCAGCCGCGGCGGCGAGTAAGCTGTATCGACTGCGGTCGCACCTTACCCGGTCGTCACCACGCCGCCGCTGAGCCGTTCCGGAGACCTCGTTGGCCAGTCCCTACCGTGCCCTGTTCGCCGCCCCCGGCACCAGGTCCTTCTCCGCCGCGGGCTTCCTCGGCCGGATGCCGCTGTCGATGATGGGCATCGGCGTGGTGACCATGATCTCCCAGCTCACGGGGCGGTACGGACTGGCCGGGGCCCTGTCGGCGACCGTCGCGCTCGCCGCCGCCGTGGCGGGACCGCAGGTCTCCCGGCTGGTGGACCGGTACGGGCAGCGCCGGGTGCTGCGCCCGGCGACCCTGGTGTCGCTGACCGCGGCGGCCGTGCTGCTGGTGGCCGCGCACTACGGATGGCCGGACTGGGTGCTGTTCGTGGCCTGCGTCGGCATCGGCTGCGTGCCGAGCCTCGGTGCGATGGTCCGGGCCCGCTGGGCGGCCCTGTACTGGGGCACGCCGCAGTTGCACACCGCGTACTCCTTCGAGTCCGTGGTGGACGAGATCTGCTTCATCTTCGGCCCGATCATCTCCATCGGCCTGTCCACGGCCTGGTTCCCGGAGGCCGGGCCGCTGCTCGCCGCCTGCTTCCTGGCGACGGGCGTGTTCTGGCTGACCTCGCAGCGCGCCACCGAGCCCGAACCGCACCCGCGCGAGCACAGGGGCGGCGGCACGGCGCTGCGCTCCCGGGGCCTGCAGGTCCTGGTCTGCACCTTCGCGGCCACAGGGACGATCTTCGGGGCCGTCGACGTGGTCACCGTGGCGTTCGCCGAGGAGGAGGGGCACAAGGCCGCCGCCAGCCTCGTCCTCGCCCTCTACGCGGCCGGGTCGTGCACGGCGGCGATGATATTCGGGCTGCTGCGCTTCGCCGGGCCGCCGGAACGCCGCTGGCTCCTGGGCGTGTGTGCGATGGCCGTGAGTATGATCCCCCTCCTACTGGTCGGGAACCTGCCGTTTCTGGCCGTGGCGCTGTTCGTTGCGGGTCTGTCCATCGCTCCCACGATGATCACGACGATGTCCCTCATCGAAGAGCACGTACCACGCACGCAGCTCACCGAGGGCATGACCTGGGTGAGCACCGGACTCGCGGTCGGGGTCGCGCTCGGCTCCTCCGCGGGCGGCTGGGTGATCGACGCCTCCGGGGCGCGTGCCGGGTACGGGGTTCCGGCGGTGGCCGGTGCCGTCGCGGTCGCGGTCGGTTTCCTCGGGTACCGCCGGCTCAAGCGGCCGGAACCGCGTCGGGGAGGGACCGTTGAGCAGCACACGCACGGCGAGCGGCAGGGCGAACGGACGGCCGGGCGGACGGCCGAGCGGCCGGAACGGCACGTGGCGTAACTGGGGCGGCAACATATCGGCGCGCCCCGCGCGGGAGGTCGCTCCCGCCTCGGTCGACGAACTGGCCGACGCGGTGCGCGGGGCGGCCGGGGACGGGCTGCGGGTCAAGGCTGTCGGCACCGGGCACTCGTTCACGTCGATAGCCGCGACGGACGGTCTGTTGATCCGCCCGTACCTGTTGACGGGCATCCGCGGCATCGACCGCGACGCCATGACGGTCACGGTCGAGGCCGGCACTCCGCTCAAGAGGCTCAACATGGCGCTCGCGCGGGAGGGCCTGTCGCTGACCAACATGGGCGACATCATGGAGCAGACCGTCTCCGGGGCCACCAGTACCGGCACCCACGGCACCGGACGCGACTCCGCCTCGATCTCCGCCCAGATCCGGGCGCTGGAGCTGGTCACGGCGGACGGCTCGGTGCTGAACTGCTCCGAGGACGAGCACCCCGAGGTGTTCGCGGCCGCGCGGATCGGTCTGGGGGCGCTGGGCGTGGTCACCGCGATCACCTTCGCGGTGGAGCCGGTCTTCCTGCTCACGGCCCGCGAGGAGCCGATGCCCCTCGACCGGGTTCTGTCCGACTTCGACGCACTGTGGTCGGAGAACGAGCACTTCGAGTTCTACTGGTTCCCCCACACCGGCAGCACCAACACCAAGCGCAACAACCGCAGCGCCGGTCCGGAGCAGCCGGTGGGCCGGTTCCAGGGCTGGCTGGACGACGAGTTCCTCTCCAACGGGGTCTTCCAGGCGGCCAACTGGGTCGGCCGCGCGGCGCCCGGCACCATCCCGGCGATCGCCCGGATCTCCAGCAGGGCGCTGTCCGCGCGGACGTACACGGACACTCCCTACAAGGTCTTCACATCCCCGCGCCGGGTGCGGTTCGTGGAGATGGAGTACGCCGTTCCGCGCGAGGCCGTCGTCGAGACGCTGCGCGAGCTGAGGGCGATGGTCGACCGCTCACGGCTGCGGATCAGCTTCCCGGTCGAGGTGCGCACCGCCCCGGCCGACGACATCACCCTGTCCACCGCCTCCGGCCGCGACAGCGCGTACATCGCGGTGCACATGTTCCGGGGCACGCCCTACCAGGCGTACTTCACCGCCGCCGAGCGCATCTTCACCGCACACGAGGGCCGGCCGCACTGGGGGAAGATCCACACCCGGGACGCCGAGTACTTCTCGCGGGTGTATCCGCGCTTCGGCGAGTTCACGGCGCTGCGGGACCGTCTTGACCCTGACCGTCTGTTCCAGAACGACTACTTGCGCCGGGTGCTGGGGCCGTAGCCGAGGCTCCCGGGTCGGGGGTGCCGGTGTCACCGGTGCCCTCGCCGCCCGTGGCGTCCGGGGTGGGCGCCGGGCTCGGGGCCGTGCTCCCGTCCTGCGTACCGCCGCCCCCGGCGCCGCCGTCCGGGCTCGCCGAGGGGGTGGGGGCGGGGGAGCCGTTCCCGGATCCGGGGTCCGTCGGACCGCCGGAGTTCCCCGGGTCCCGGCCGTCCTGCACGTCCTCGGAGCCGCCGGAGCCGCCCGAACCGCCGGACTCCCCCGAATCGCCCGAGTCGGACGCCGGCTTGTTGTGCCCGGTGAAGGCGCTCCCCACGGTGGTGCTGCGGCCGCCGCTCAGGTTCTGGCCGGAGGCGACCTCGTACACGGTGATCCCGGCCATGGTGATCCCGAAGACGAGGGCCGCCGCGACCACCGGACGCCGCCAGCCCTTGGCCCGCGCGCGGTAGACGGTCCCCGCGGTGAAGTCGCCCGAGGCCGAACCCGTCCCCGGACCGGAGGCCGAAGCAGACCCCGGAGCCGCAGCCGGCACCGCGGCGGGGACGGACGCGGTCCGCCCGCCGATCCGCACGGCCGCGACGGTGCGCTTCACCCGGATCTGCTCCCCGGTGCGCTTGAAGAAGTGCTGGAGCACCGAGCCCCCGCAGGTGGCGACGACGCTGATCAGACCGGCGCCGGCGATCGTGCCGTAGACGCCGAAGGAGGAGGCCAGCTTGGCGGCCACCACCGCGGCCAGGGCGCTGCCCGCGACCTGGGGCACGCTCAGGTCGATCCGCCTGGACTCACCCTTGGAACTCACGTCCGCCTCACCTGCGCCATCGGACCTTTCACGCATCCTCGGACCTTGCCTTCCTTTCCGGCACGGGAGCGATCAACTGCACGACAAAGGGACGCGCGACCGAAACCATTAGTTCCGTTTCTGGTGATTGCGTGAAGTACGCCACGTCCAAGATCACGGAAATCGCGCCGGGGACGGCCGGGTGCCCCCTCTTGCGAGAAGTCGGGCGGCGTGCCAATCCACGCACGTGGCCCGAATGGAGTACTGTTGCGAGCCCTGGAGCCGGTCTCCCGACAGGGTGTCCGGCACCTCGAAGGACCGCCGGGAGGGGGCTAGTTGCACAGGGTGACGGAGTTGGTCACTTAGCGTTGCGAACAGGTAACCGTGCCATAACGGCGATCCAGGGCCCGTGCCCGACACGCCGGGCAACTCGGCAAGGTTGTGGCAGGCTGCACCCGGGCAGGCCACACTCGACAGAGCGGAAGCAGCGACGCACGTGACGTCGGCAGGCACCACCCGGGAGGTCCCCATGCCCGAACTGCGTGTCGTGGCCGTCTCGAATGACGGCACACGGCTGGTGCTGAAGGCTGCGGACAGCACGGAGTACACGCTTCCGATCGACGAGCGGCTCCGGGCCGCCGTTCGCGGCGACCGTCCCCGCCTCGGCCAGATCGAGATCGAGGTGGAGAGCCATCTCCGCCCCCGCGACATCCAGGCGCGGATACGAGCCGGCGCGACCGCGGAAGAGGTCGCGCAGATGGCCGGTATCCCCGTCGACCGGGTACGGCGCTTCGAGGGCCCCGTGCTCGCCGAGCGCGCCTTCATGGCGGAGCGGGCCCGCAAGACGCCCGTCCGCCGCCCCGGCGAGAACTCCGGACCGCCCCTCGGTGAGGCCGTCCAGGAGCGGCTGCTGCTGCGCGGCGCCGACAAGGACACCGTCCAGTGGGACTCCTGGCGCCGCGACGACGGCACCTGGGAGGTCCTGCTGGTCTACCTGGTCGCGGGCGAACCGCACTCGGCGAGCTGGACGTACGACCCGCCCCGGCGGCTCGTCCAGGCCGTCGACGCGGAGGCACGCGCGCTGATCGGCGAGTCCGACGACCTCGCCGCGCCCGAGCCCAGCTTCCCGTTCGTGCCGCGCATCGCCCGGCTGCCGCGCGACCGGCCGCTGGACCGCACCCTCGACCGGGAGCAGCGCGAGCGTCCGAGCCTGCCCCCGCCGCCGTCCGAGCCGGACGCGGACACCGCGGCCACCGCCTCGGGCGAACGCGACCGCGACTCGCTCACCAGCCTGTTGGAGGCCGTACCGAGCTTCCGCGGCGACCTGGTGGTGCCCGAGCGCGCTCCGGAACCGGTGGAGGAGCCCGTCGAGGAACCCGAGGTGGAGGAGCCCCCCGCGCCCGCGGCGTCGGCCGGTTCCGCCTACGCGGACGTGCTCATGCCGCGCTCGGTGGCCAGCCACCGCGACCGTCTCACCGGTTCCACCGACCGCCAGGCAGAGGCCGACGGCGTCCGGCCGGGCCGCCGCGCGGCGGTGCCGAGCTGGGACGAGATCGTGTTCGGCACACGGCGCAAGAAGCAGGAGTAGCCGGCTTCGCCCGAGGCACGCCGAAGGGGCCGCACCCGTGCGGGTGCGGCCCCTTCGGCGTGCCCTACTGCGGCTTGGGCCCCACCGCGACGGGCCGGTCCGGGTCCGACGACCACTCCGACCACGAACCCACGTACAGCGCCGCCGGAATGCCCGCCACCGCCAGCGCGAGCACTTCGTGGGCGCCCGACACGCCCGAACCGCAGTACACGCCGACCGCACCGTCCTCCGTGGCACCCAAGGACGTGAAACGCGCCCGGAGTTCCCCGGCGGGCAGGAAGCGCCCGTCGGCTGCCACGTTGGCGGTCGTGGGCGCTGACACGGCGCCGGGGATGTGGCCGCCGACCCGGTCGATCGGCTCGACCTCGCCCCGGTAGCGCTCCCCCGCGCGGGCGTCGAACAGGACCCCCGACCGCGCCAGCGCGGCTGCCTGGTCCGCGTCCAGCAGTCCGGTCGCGCCCGGCACCGGCGCGAAGTCGCCCTCCGCGGGCGCCGGGACGTCCGTCGACAGGGGTGCCTCCCAGGCCGTCAACCCGCCGTCCAGGACCCGCACGTTCGGGTGGCCCGTCCAGCGCAGCAGCCACCAGGCGCGGGCCGCCGCCCACCCCTGTCCGCCGTCGTAGACGACGACCGGCCGTTCCTGCGACACGCCCGCGCGGCGCATCGCCGCGCCGAACTCCGCCACGTCGGGCAGCGGGTGCCGGCCGTTCGCGCCGGGCGCGGAGGCGAGTTCGCTGTCCAGGTCGACGTAGACGGCGCCGGGCAGGTGCCCGGCCTCGTACTCGGCCCGCCCGTCGAACGACGGGGCGCCGGCCGTCTTCGCCGTGCTCAACTGCCAGCGGACGTCGAGGAGGACGGGCGGGTGCGCGCCGGCCAGTTCGCCGGCCAGTTCGGATGCGGAGATGATGGCGTTCATGGCCCCATCCTGGCGTACCGAGTGGCCGAGGCGTCGATGTCGGGCTACTCTGCCCGCCGGACAGTACCGATCACGAGGCGTACGGGTTCGGCCACATGCTGTACTGACCGGGCAGGCGGGCCGCCCCACGAGCGCGACCCCGTCCGAAGCGCCGCACCGGATCCGGTACCGGCTCCGGGCGCGAGCCACGCAGGCCCGTCGGAGCGGAAGCGGACGCACGGCCCGCACGGGGCCGAGAAGAGGGTGACGATGACCGACGCACGGGGCTCGGACGGCCCGACCGGCGAAACGAACGCCCGGCGCGCGCCCGGCACGCCCTGCTGGGTGAGCCTGATGGTGCACGGACCGGCCGCCACCCACGACTTCTACGGTGCCCTGTTCGGCTGGGAGTTCCGGCCGGGCCCCCAGCAACTGGGCCCGTACGCACGGGCCCTGCTCGACGGGCGCGAGGTGGCCGGCATCGGTCAGCTCCCCCCGGACCGGCAACTGCCCACCGCCTGGACGCCCTACTTCGCCTCCGACGACGTCAACCGGACCGCCGGAACGGTGCGCCTGTGCGGCGGCACGGTAGGCGTCGGCCCGCTGGACGCGGGCGAGGCGGGCCGCATGGCGCTCGGTTCCGACCCCGCGGGTGCCGTCTTCGGCATCTGGCAGGCCGCCGCGCACCTGGGCACGGCCGTCGCCGGGGTCCCCGGCACACCGGCGTGGAACGAGTTGCTGACGTACGAGACGACGGACGTCGTCAAGTTCTACGAGTCGGTGTTCGGCCTCGAGCCGGTCCCGGAGACCTCCACCGGCCGCGACTACGTCACTCTGCGTCGCGACGGCCGCCCCGTCGCCGGCGTCCACGGCGTCGGCGACGCCCTGCCGAACGACCGGGGCCCGCACTGGATGACGTACTTCGAAGTGGCCGACACGGACGAGTCGGTGGCACTGCTCACCGGGCTGGGCGGACACGTCCTCGCACCGGCCCGGGACACCCCCCGCGGCCGGACGGCGACGGTGGCCGATCCGGAGGGGGCACGGTTCGCCCTCCTGGGACGCTCCGGCTAGCGGCCTTCAGCCCGGGGACACGGGCAGCACGTCCGGCGACAGGGCCGCCGCACGAGCCGTCGCGGCGGTCGTACGGCGTCGGTGGTGGCGGCGGCACAGGACCTCGTAGCCGATCTCGTCGGGAGACTGGGCCACGTCGCCCACGACCACCTGCGCGCCCTCGACCACCATGACGCCGCCCACGGTGCGGGCGTTGTGCGTGGCACGGGCGCCGCACCAGCACAGGGCCTCGACCTGGAGCACCTCGACCCGGTCGGCGAGTTCGACCAGGCGCTGGGAGCCGGGGAAGAGCTTGGAGCGGAAGTCGGTGGTGATGCCGAAGGCGTACACGTCGACGTCGAGGTCGTCGACCACGCGGGCGAGCTGGTCGATCTGGTCCGGCGCGAGGAACTGCGCCTCGTCCGCGATGACGTAGTCCACGCGGCCGCCCTGCGAGAGGTGGTCGACGACGTGGGCGTACAGGTCCTGGCCGTCGCCGACCTCGACCGCGTCGGTGACGAGGCCGAGGCGGGAGGAGAGCTTGCCCTCGCCCGCGCGGTCGTCGCGGGTGAAGATCATGCCGGCCAGTCCGCGTGCCGAGCGGTTGTGCTCGATCTGGAGAGCCAGTGTCGACTTCCCGCAGTCCATCGTTCCGGAGAAGAACACCAGCTCGGGCATGAGGGGTTGGACACCTTTCGGCAAGAGAGAGGGGGCGGGCGGGGTCAGGAGCGTACTTCGAGCAGCGGGACGAGCTGCTCGGCGGGGGTCATCGAACCGTGGTTGCCGACCATCGCCGACTCCTTGGGCTCGCGTTCGGAGGCGATGAGCAGGACGTCGTCGCGGGCGGCGGCGACCACGTCGCCGATGCGGGCGTACACCCGGTCGTCGATGCGGGGGCCGAACCAGCCGGCCGCGATCGCCTCGTCCCGCGAGGCCACCCAGAACTGCTCGCCGAGCACCTCGCGCCAGCAGGTCAGCACGTCGTTCTGCGCGCCGGGGACGGCGTAGACGTGGCGGGCGCGGCCCTCGCCGCCGAGGAGGGCGACGCCGGCCTTCAGCTCCCAGTCCTCGTCGAAGTCGATGCGGTGGTCCTCGTCGAAGGGCACGTCGACCATGCCGTGGTCGGCGGTGACGTACAGGGCGCTGCGCGGCGGCAGTTGCTCGGCGAGGCGCTGGGCGAGCCGGTCGACGTGGCCGAGCTGGCCGCGCCAGGTGTCGGAGTCGACGCCGAAGCGGTGACCGGCCCCGTCGACCTCGGAGTAGTACGTGTAGACGAGGGCGCGGTCGGCGCGGGCCAGTTGCTCGGCGGCGCAGTCCATCCGGTCCTCGCCGGACAGGCGCCCGTGGAACTCGCCGCCGCTCAGGGCGACCTTGGTCAGTGGGGTGTTGGCGAAGGTCGGCGAGGAGACCTGGGCGGCGTGGACGCCCGCCTCGTGGGCGAGGCCGAAGACGGTGGGGTACGGCTGCCAGGGCCCCGGCGCCGTCCAGGGCTGCCAGCGCAACTGGTTCATCAGCGCGCCGGTGGCGGGGTCGCGCACCGTGTAGCCCGGCAGGCCGTGGGCGCCCGGCGGGAGTCCGGTGCCGACGGAGGCGAGGGAGGTCGCGGTGGTCGCGGGGTACCCGGCGGTGATCGGGCGTCCGGTGCCGCCGCGCGAGCTGTCCAGGAGGGAGGCGAGGAAGGGGGCGTCGTCCGGGTGGGCGCGCAGTTGCTCCCAGCCGAGGCCGTCGATCAGGAAGACGCAGGCGCGGTCGGCGGGCGTCAGCTCGGCGATCCCCGCGGTCATGCCGGGGACGCCCAGCCCGGCGGCCAGGGTGGGCAGGAGATCGGCGAGGGAGCCCGTGCCGTACTGGGGGACGGGCGCGGAGTCGACCGGGAGCGGCTCCGGGTGGGTGTCCCAGGCGGTGTGCTGCACCATCAGCGGGCGGAGTCCGCGGTCGCCTCGGAGAGGGCCTGGGCGAAGGCGAGCGCCTGACGCACCGTCTCGGGCCCGTCGCCCGCCTCGCTGACGCGCAGGCTGAGGTCGTCGGCGGTCGAGCTGCCCGTGTAGCCGTGGTCGGCCTCGCAGTTGGGGTCGCCGCAGGCGGCGGGCTCCAGGTCGAGGCGGGAGACGGCGCCCCAGCCGATGGTCAGCACGATCTCGCGGGGCAGCGTGCCCGGCTTGTACTGCTCCGGGTTGGCGACGACGCGGCTGACGACGATGGACGAGATCCGGCCGAGCTTGACGGACTCCGTGGAGGTCGTGGCGTACGGCGTCGGGGAGGTGTCGTCGGCGGCCTGCTCGTCGGTGTGGCTGACGATGAACCGGTTGCCGGTGAGGACCAGCACGGTCACGTGCCGCCGCACCTCGTTCTGGTCGAACGTCGTCTCCTGGTGGACCAGGTACGACCGCACGGGCTCGCCGCCCACGGCGGCCTCCACCGCCTCGGCCACGAGGGCCGGGTAGTAGCCGCTGCGCTCGATCGCCGCTCGCAGCCCCTGGGTCGTCGTACTGGTCTTGGCCATGCGGTCCATCCTACGGGGACCCGCTGACTGCGAGGGACGCTCCTGCGCCACCCGTCCCGGGCCGCACGCGGGCGGCATCCGGGGCGAGGCACCGGCGGCGCCCCGGGAGCGCCGCGGCTCAGTAGGCGGGCAGCGTCCGCGGCCCCAGGTCGTCGCGGGCGGGAGGGGGCGCGAGGCGGACGGAGGCGCCGAGGACGCTCAGGCCGTGCGGGGCGACCACGACCGGTTCCAGGGTGACCGCGACGACCTCCGGGTGGTCGTCGACCAGCCGTGAGACCCGCAGCAGCAGCTCCTCCAGCGCGGCGGAGTCGACGGGCGCCGAGCCGCGCCAGCCGAAGAGCAGGGGTGCCGTGCGGATCGAGCGGACGAGCGCGGTGGCGTCCCGGTCGGTGACCGGGATCAGCCGGTGCGCCATGTCGCCGAGCAGTTGCGTGGCGGCACCGGCGAGGCCGAAGGAGAGCACCGCGCCGGCCGCCGGGTCGATGACCGCGCGCACGACGGTGTCCACGCCGCGCGGGGCCATGCCCTGCACCACCGGGCGCAGCTCCGCGGGCTGCCCGAACAGCTCGGTCAGCTCGGCGTAGGCCCGTCGCAACTGCTCCTCGTCCGCGAGGTCGAGGCGTACGCCGCCCAGGTCGGCGCGGTGGCGCAGGTGGGGGGCGGTGGCCTTGAGGGCGACGGGGTAGCCGAGGGTCCGCGCGGCGGCCGCGGCGTCTTCGGGGGTGGGGGCGGGCAGGGCGCGGTGGACGTGGAGGCCGTACGTGGCGAGCAGCTCGCAGGTCTCCCGGGTGCCGAGCGTGAGCCCCTGCCCGCGCGCGAGGTGGCCCGCTATCTGCTCGGCGGCGCCCTTCTCGTCGATGTCCTCGTACTCGGGCACCTTGCCGGGGTCGGCGGCCTCGCGCCGCCACCGGGCGTAGGCGACGGCCTCGCCGAGGGCGCGGGCGGCGCGTTCGGCGGCGGGGTAGGCGGGGATCAGATGGGTCCCGGCCGGGGCCCTGACGACGGGCGGCTGCTCGGCCGGGGCGGCGGACCCGGCGTCCTCGGCACGGTCCGGGGCGGCCTGCGGTGCCGTGCTCGCCGCCGCGGACAGGGCCTCCGCGAGGCCGCCGAGCTCCACGTGGACCACGAGGACCGGCTTGGTGGGGACCGCGGCCGCCGCCGAGCGCAGCGCCTCGGCCAGCGCGGCGTCCCCGGCCGCTCCCTCCCCCACCGTGGGGATGGCGGTCACCACGACGGCGTCGCAGGTGTCGTCGGCCAGGGCCCGGGACAGGGCCGCGTGGAAGTCGTCGGCCGAGGCGGCGGTCGTCAGGTCCAGCGGGGGCTGCGGGCGCAGTCCCTCGGACAGGCACGCGTCGTAGGTGAGCAGTCCCAGGGACTCGGAGTTGCCCAGGACGGCGACCCTCGGACCGGCGGGCAGCGGCTGGCGGGCGAGCAGCAGCCCGGCGTCGACCAGCTCCGTGATCGTGTCGACCCGGATCACGCCGGCCTGGCGCAGCAGCGCGGAGACCGTCGCGTGCGGCAGCCGTGTCGCCCGTACGGCGTGCCCCTGGGGTGCCACGCCGCCGTGCCGGGCGCCCTGCACCACGACCAGCGGCTTGGCGGCCGCGGTGCGCCGCGCCAGGCGGGTGAACTTGCGCGGGTTGCCGATGGACTCCAGGTACATGAGGGCGACGTCGGTGTCCGGGTCGTCGTACCAGTACTGGAGGACGTCGTTGCCCGAGACGTCGGCGCGGTTGCCGGAGGAGACGAAGGTGGAGACGCCGGTGTGGCCGGTGACGCCGCCGCCGCGCCGGTGCAGGCGGGACAGCAGGGCGATGCCGATGGCGCCGGACTGCGCGAACAGGCCGATCCGGCCGGGGCGCGGCATCTCGGGGGCGAGGGAGGCGTTGAGGCGCACGTCGGGCGAGGTGTTGATGATCCCGAAGGCGTTGGGCCCGATGATCCGCATGCCGTACGAGCGCGCCTGGCGCACGAGGGCGCGCTGGCGTTCGCGTCCCTCGGGGCCGCTGTCGGCGTAGCCGGCGGAGATCACCACGAGTCCCTGCACGCCGTGCTCGCCGCACTCGGCGACGACGTCGGGGACGTGCGCGGCGGGCACGGTGACGACGGCGAGGTCCACGGAGCCGTCGATGTCGCGCACGGAGCGGCACGCCGGTACCCCGTCCAGTTCTTTCTGGTCCTCGGGGAAGGCCCTGTTCACGGCGTACAGGCGGCCGGTGTAGCCGGCGTCCCGGACGTTGCCGAGGATGCTGCGGCCGACGCCGCCCGGCGCGCGGCCGGTGCCGACGACCGCGACCGAGCCGGGCTGCAGCAGCCGCTGGACGGAACGGGCCTCCGCGCGGTGCTCGCGGGCGTACTGCACGGCGAGCGAGCGGTCGGTGGGTTCGAGGCCGAATTCCAGGCGGACCACGCCGTCCTCGAAGCTCCGCTTCTGGGTGTACCCGGCATCCATGAAGACTTTGATCATCTTGGTGTTGGCGGGCAGCACCTCGGCGGCGAAGCGGCGGATGCCGCGCTCGCGGGCGACGGCGGCGATGTGCTCCAGGAGTGCGGAGGCGACGCCGCGCCCCTGGTGGGCGTCCTGGACGAGGAAGGCGACCTCGGCCTCGTCGGCCGGGGCGGCGGCGGGTGTTCCGCCGGGGCCGATCCGGTCGTAGCGTACGGTGGCGATGAACTCGCCGCCGATGGTGGCCGCGAGTCCCACCCGGTCCACAAAGTCGTGGTGCGTGAAGCGGTGGACGTCCTTGGCGGACAGGCGAGGGTACGGCGCGAAGAAGCGGTAGTACTTCGACTCGTCGGAGACCTGCTCGTAGAAGCTGACCAGGCGCTCGGCGTCATCAACGGTGATGGGGCGGATGCGCGCGGTGCCGCCGTCGCGCAGCACCACGTCGGCTTCCCAGTGGGCGGGGTACTCGTGCCGGTCCGACGAGGTCTGCATGGGGCCCAGACTACGGCTCGCGTACGACAACGGCGCGGGGCAGTCTGTGGACAACGGAAGACCGGACCGAGGCCGCGGTCCGGGCATCGCACGGGACGGCGTACGCGGTCGTCCCGGGCCCGCTTCACAATGTGGGAAACTGGTCTAGACAAGACTGGTCTAGACAACCTGACCGCTCTGAACACCTGAAGGGCAGCATCACATGGCTGAGCGCCGCGTCAACGTCGGCTGGGCCGAGGGTCTCCACGCCCGCCCCGCCTCCATCTTCGTCCGAGCCGCCACGGCCACAGGCGTCCCGGTGACGATCGCCAAGGCCGACGGGTCCCCCGTCAACGCGGCCTCCATGCTGGCCGTCCTCGGTCTCGGCGCCCAGGGCGGCGAGGAGATCGTCCTCGCCTCCGACGCCGAGGGTGCCGAGGCCGCCCTGGACCGGCTGGCGAAGCTGGTCGCCGAGGGGCTCGAGGAGCTTCCCGAGACCGTCTGAGCGTGACGGACAGCAGCACGAAAGGCCCGCCGGAACCACCGGACGGGCCTTTCTTCTTTTCCCTTCCGACCGAAAGAAAAGCAGCCCGGAACAGCCCTGAATTCCCCGGCCCTTTTCTACGGCACTCGTGTTACTTCGGGAGACCCGCCGTGTTTACGCGGTGTTGCGCATTCCTCACGCGCTCCGTCCGCCCGCCACCGGAGGCGAATCGCAGCCGGTACGCCGACGCCGACCGTTCGGTGTGCAGCGTCATGAGCGCCCGCGCCCGTTCACTGTCGCCCCGGGCCACCGCGTCGACGATCGCGCCGTACTCCGCCCAGTACTTCACCGGCCCGGCCGGGACGTCCTGGACGTACATCCAGGCGATCTTGTGGCGCAGCTGGGTCAGCAGCGCCGCCAGGGAAGGGCTGCCGGCCGACCGGGCGAGGGTCTCGTGGAACCAGCCGCCCAGCGGTCGCAGGTCCTCGCCGGTGCCGTGCCTGGCCCGTTCCTGCCCCAGCCGGACCAGGCCGCGCAGCACCCTGAGGTGGGCCTCGGTGCGCCGCCGGGCGGCCCGCGAGGCGGCGAGCGGCTCCAGGAGCGCTCGGGTCTCCAGCAGGTCGGCGGCCTCCTGCTCGGTGGGCTCCGCGACGCAGGCGCCCGCGTGCCGCCGGGTCACCACGAAGCCCTCCGCCTCCAGCGTGCGCAGGGCCTCACGCACGGGGACGCGCGAGACGCCGTAACGGCGGGCGAGGATCTCCTCGGTGAGCCGGCTGCCGCGACCGTGGACGCCGGCGACTATGTCGTCCCGGATCGCCGTGCACACAGAATGCGCCGGAATACGCATGACCGACCTCCGTCTGGATCCCTGAAACGTCGACGATGGACGCATGTCCAGTGACTCTAGGCCAATCAAGCGAATAGGAATGCGAAAAGCCCCGACTCCAGGAGCCGGGGCTTTTCGAATGCGGCCGTCAGACGCTCACGCCGTGGGAGCGGAGATAGGCGACGGGGTCCATGTCCGAGCCGTACTCGGGGCTGGTACGGGCCTCGAAGTGCAGGTGGGGTCCGGTGACGTTGCCGGTGGCGCCGGAGAGGCCGATCTGCTGGCCCGGCTCGACCGACTGGCCGACCGAGACGCCGATGGAGGACAGGTGCCCGTACTGCGTGTACGTACCGTCGTGCATCCTGATCACGACCTGGTTGCCGTACGACCCGCCCCAGCCGGCCTCCACCACGGTGCCGACGCCGACCGCGTGCACGGACGTGCCGCTGGAGGCGTGGAAGTCGATGCCGGTGTGGCTGCCCGAGGACCACAGGGAGCTGCCGGCCTGGTACGCGGTGGAGACGTAGGAGGCGGTGATCGGCGCGACGAAGGTGTTCAGGCGTTTGCGTTCCGCCTCCCGCGCGGCGCGCTCCTTGGCCTCGCGCGCCTCCTTGGCCGCCTCGGCCGCCCGCTCGCGGGCCGCTTCCCTGGCCGCCTCACGGGCGGCGGCGTCCACGGCCGCCTGCTTCTGGGCGACGGCCTGGGCATCGACCTCGTCGGCTATGGAGTCGCCGATGGTGACGACCGGAGTGAGTCCGCTCTGCTCCACCTCGGGCTCGGCGGCGAGCGCCGGAGCGGCGAGGGTGCCGACGACGCCGGTGGTGGCGAGGGCCGCGACTCCCGCGGCGCGGGCGGTGGTGCGGTGCGCCCGGCTGGGGCGGCGGTGCTTCCCGGTGGCGCGCGTGAACGCCATGTAGAGGCTTGTCCTTTCCTTCCCTCTCGCCTACCGGGTTAGCTGACGGGTTCGGAGGTGGAAGGTCTCCTACGGACCCCCTCGCTGCGCGCGGGCGTCCGATTCACCCCAGGGACTGCGGTGGGTCCCCGGCTCCCCTGGCTCGCGCCGTACGGGGACTCGGCGATGACTGTCCGGTGCCGCGGGTGCGGCGCACTGCCTGACGAACAGCCCGGACGACGCTAAACGCGGCTGCGTTCAATCCTCAAACGCAACAGGCTTTTTGTAGCGCACGCCACAGGGCAGACGGGCAACCACTCCCCCAATCCGGACAAACGGCGGCCCTGGTGACACTCCGGTCACAGGGCCGCCGCGCGCGCGTGCCCGCTACTCGGCCGCCACCACGGTGACTTCACCGATGCCGAGGGCCTCGACGGGCTCCTTGATCTGCGCCGCGTCGCCCACGAGGACCGTCACGAGGCGGTCCACCGGGAAGGCGTTCACGACCGCCGCCGTGGCCTCCACGGTGCCCGTGGCGGCCAGTTGGCGGTAGAGCGTGGCCTGGAAGTCGTCGGGCAGGTGCTGCTCGACCTGGTCGGCGAGCGTGTCCGCCACGGCTGCCGCCGTCTCGTACTTGAGCGGAGCCACGCCCACCAGGTTCTGCACGGCCACGTCGCGCTCGGCGTCGGTGAGCCCCTCCGCGGCGAGCTTGCGCAGCACGGTCCACAGGTCCTCCAGGGCGGGACCGGTGTTGGGGGTGTCTACGGAGCCGCTGATGGCGAGCATCGCGGCGCCCGTGCCGTCCGGCGCGGACCGCAGGACCTGGCCGAACGCCCGGACGCCGTAGGTGTAGCCCTTCTCCTCGCGCAGGACGCGGTCCAGGCGCGAGGTGAGGGTGCCGCCGAGGCAGTAGGTGCCGAGGACCTGCGCGGGCCAGACGCGGTCGTGCCGGTCGGCGCCGGTGCGGCCGATCAGCAACTGCGTCTGGACGGCGCCGGGACGGTCGACGATGACGACCCGGCCCCGGTCGTCGGCGGTCACCGGGGGCACGGGGCGCGGCTCGGCGGCCGCACCGGTCCAGGCGCCCAGGGTCTCGCCGAGCAGCACGTCCAGCTCGACGCCGGTGAGGTCGCCGACGACCACGGCGGTGGCCGTGGCGGGGCGGACGTGCCGCTCGTAGAAGGCGCGTACGGCGGCCGAGTCGACCGCCGCGACCGTCTCCTCGGTGCCCTGGCGCGGGCGGGACATGCGCGAGTCGGCCGGGAACAGCTCCTTGTAGAGCTCCTTCGCGGCACGGCGGGAGGGATTGGCCAGCTCGTGCGGGATCTCGTCGAGCCGGTTGCGTACCAGCCGTTCGACCTCGCCGTCGGCGAAGGCGGGCGCCCTGAGGGCGTCGGCGAGCAGGCCGAGGCCCTTGGCGAGGCGCGAGGCGGGCACCTCCAGGCTCAGCCGGACGCCGGGGTGGTCGGCGTGCGCGTCGAGGGTGGCACCGCAGCGCTCCAGCTCGGCGGCGAACTCCTCGGCGGAGTGCTTGTCGGTGCCCTCGGAGAAGGCGCGCGCCATGATGGTGGCGACGCCGTCGAGTCCGGCCGGCTCGGCGTCCAGCGGTGCGTCCAGGAGCACCTCGACGGCGACGACCTGCTGGCCGGGGCGGTGGCACCGCAGCACGGTGAGGCCGTTGCCCAGGCTGCCGCGCTCGGGGGCGGGGAACGCCCAGGGCTTGGGCTCGCCGGCCTGCGGCTGTGCGTGGAAGTCCATGGTGGCGAGCTCGGTCACTTGGCCGCCTCCTCGTTCTCGTCGGTGGCGTCGGTCACCGGAACGGTGA
Source organism: Streptomyces sp. NRRL F-5650 (assembly GCF_000721365.1). Lineage (NCBI taxonomy): Bacteria > Bacillati > Actinomycetota > Actinomycetes > Kitasatosporales > Streptomycetaceae > Streptomyces > Streptomyces sp. NRRL F-5650. The sequence continues at coordinate 61,218 of NZ_JOGV01000008.1, forward strand.
CGCTGGTCTCGTCGGCCTCGGTCTCGCCGGCCGGGGCGGTGGGCTCGTAGACGAGCACCGCGCGGTTGTCGGGGCGCAGGCGGGCCTTGGCGACCTCCTGGACCTCCTCCGCGGTCACCTCCAGCACCCGCTGCACGGCGGTCAGGGCGAGCTGCGGGTCGCCGAACAGGACGGCGTACCGGCACAGTTCGTCGGCGCGGCCGGCGACGGTGCCCAGGCGGTCCAGCCACTCGCGCTCCAACTGGGCCTGGGCGCGCTCCATCTCCTCGGCCGTGGGCCCCTCTTCGGCGAACCGGGCCAGCTCCTCGTCGACGGCGGCCTCGATGACCGGCACCTCGACGTCACCGGAGGTCTTCACGTCCAGCCACCCCAGGGAGGGCGCCCCGGCGAGCCGCAGCAGCCCGAACCCGGCCGCCACGGCCGTGCGGTCGCGGCGTACGAGCCGGTTGTAGAGGCGGGACGACTCGCCGCCGCCCAGCACGGTGAGGGCCAGGTCGGCCGCGTCGCACGCGCGCGTGCCGTCCTCCGGCAGGCGGTAGGCCGCCATCAGGGCGCGGGCCGGGACCTCCTCCTCGACGACCTCGCGGACCTGCTCGCCCATGACGTCGGGCAGCGAGCCGTCCCGGGGAGGCTGCTTGCCGTCGTGCGAGGGGATGGAGCCGAAGTACTTCTCGATCCAGGCGAGCGTCTGCTCGGGGTCGATGTCGCCGACGACCGACAGCACCGCGTTGTTCGGCGCGTAGTAGGTGCGGAAGAACGCGCGCGCGTCCTCCAGGGTGGCCGCGTCCAGGTCGGCCATCGAGCCGATCGGCGTGTGGTGGTAGGGGTGGCCCTCCGGGTAGGCGAGGGCGGTCAGCTTCTCGAAGGCCGTGCCGTAGGGGACGTTGTCGTAGCGCTGGCGGCGTTCGTTCTTGACGACGTCCCGCTGGTTCTCCATGGACTCCTCGTCCAGGGCGGCCAGCAGGGAGCCCATGCGGTCGGCCTCCAGCCAGAGCGCGAGCTCCAACTGGTGGGCGGGCATGGTCTCGAAGTAGTTGGTCCGCTCGAAACTGGTGGTGCCGTTGAGCGAGCCGCCGGCGCCCTGCACCAGCTCGAAGTGGCCGTTGCCCTTGACCTGGGCGGAGCCCTGGAACATCAGGTGCTCGAAAAGGTGAGCCAGACCGGTGCGCCCCTTGACCTCGTGGCGCGAGCCGACGTCGTACCAGAGGCACACCGCCGCGACCGGGGTCAGGTGGTCCTCGGAGAGCACCACGCGCAGGCCGTTGGCCAGGCGGTGCTCGGTCGCTGTCAGGCCGCCGGAGCCTGCCTGGGCTGTGGCCGTGTGACCCATGGGCATGTACGTCCCTTCGATCGCGGAATCCTTGGCGGAGCCACCGGGTGGGGCACCCGGTGGACCACGTGGTGAATCATTGGGCGGAACTGCGGAATTCCACCGATCCTGCCACTGTATGCAAGCGTGCGGGCCGCCGGTGGAGTTCCCGGCCCGCGTACGCCGAGAGCGAGCAGGCGGCCGCCGGGCCGCCGGGGACGGCGGCCCGGCACGAGGGCGTACCCTGCGGGCAGCGCCGGGCCGGGCAGCCCGTGACGGGTCCTGGTCGGTCGCTGTCAGTGCCGCAGTCCACAATGGACCGCGTCAGATCACCGTTCACGCTTCAGCAAGGAGCCGGCAGCGATGGCCCGCCGTAGTACGAAGACCCCGCCGCCCGACGACTCGTACGAGGAGAAGATCCTCGACATCGACGTCGTCGACGAGATGCAGGGCTCCTTCCTCGAGTACGCGTACTCGGTCATCTACTCCCGTGCGCTGCCGGACGCCCGCGACGGCCTCAAGCCGGTGCACCGCCGCATCGTCTACCAGATGAACGAGATGGGCCTGCGGCCCGAGCGCGGCTACGTGAAGTGCGCCCGGGTCGTCGGCGAGGTGATGGGCAAGCTGCACCCGCACGGCGACGCGTCGATCTACGACGCGCTGGTGCGCATGGCCCAGCCGTTCTCGATGCGCGTGCCCCTGGTGGACGGCCACGGGAACTTCGGCTCGCTGGGCAACGACGACCCGCCGGCCGCCATGCGGTACACCGAGAGCCGGATGGCGGAGGCCGCCGGCCTGATGACGGAGTCCATCGACGAGGACACCGTCGACTTCGCCCCCAACTACGACGGCCAGGAGCAGGAGCCGGTGGCGCTGCCCGCCGCCTTCCCGAACCTGCTGGTCAACGGCGCCTCCGGCATCGCGGTCGGCATGGCCACCAACATGCCGCCGCACAACCTGCGCGAGGTGATCGCGGCGGCCCGGCACCTGATCCGGTATCCCAACGCCGACCTGGACGCGCTGATGAAGCACGTGCCGGGCCCCGACCTGCCCACGGGCGGCCGGATCGTCGGCCTGACCGGCATCCGGGACGCGTACGCCACGGGCCGCGGCACGTTCAAGATCCGCGCGACGGTCTCCGTGGAGACCGTGACGGCCCGCCGCAAGGGTCTCGTCGTCACCGAGCTGCCCTTCGCGGTCGGCCCCGAGAAGGTCATCTCGAAGATCAAGGACCTGGTCGGCTCGAAGAAGCTCCAGGGCATCGCGGACGTCAAGGACCTCACCGACCGCGAGCACGGTCTGCGCCTGGTCATCGAGATCAAGAACGGCTTCGTGCCCGAGGCGGTCCTGGAGCAGCTCTACAAGCTGACGGCCATGGAGGAGTCCTTCGGCATCAACAACGTCGCCCTGGTGGACGGCCAGCCGCTCACCCTGGGCCTCAAGGAGCTGCTGGAGGTCTACCTCGACCACCGCTTCACCGTCGTCAGACGCCGCAGCGAGTTCCGCCGCGCCAAGAAGCGCGACCGGCTCCACCTGGTGGAGGGCCTGCTCACCGCCCTGGTCGACATCGACGAGGTCATCCGCCTCATCCGCTCCAGCGAGAACTCCGCGCAGGCCAAGCAGCGCCTGATGGAGCGCTTCTCGCTGAGCGACGTCCAGACGCAGTACATCCTGGACACGCCGCTGCGCCGGCTCACCAAGTACGACCGCATCGAGCTGGAGTCCGAGAAGGAGCGGCTGAACGCGGAGATCGAGGAGCTGACCCGGATCCTCGACTCGGACGCCGAGCTGCGCAAGCTGGTCTCGGCCGAACTGGCGGCGGTGGCGAAGAAGTTCGGCACCGACCGCCGTACGACGCTGCTGGAGTCGGGCGGCGCCCCGGTCGCCGCCGTGCCGCTCCAGGTGGCGGACGACCCGTGCCGGGTGCTGCTGTCGTCGACGGGCCTGCTGGCCCGCACCGCGAACGCCGAGCCGCTCGTGACGCAGGCGGGTGCCAAGCGGGTCAAGCACGACCTGATCGTCTCGGCGGTGCCGTCCACGGCGCGCGGAGAGGTGGGCGTGGTGACGTCCGCCGGCCGGCTGCTGCGGGTGAACGTCGTGGACCTGCCCCAGCTCCCGGAGTCCATGCCGGCGCCCAACCTCGCGGGTGGCGCACCGCTGGCCGAGTTCGTGTCCCTGGAGGACGACGAGGACGTCGTCTGCCTGACCACGCTGGACGAGTCCTCTCCGGGGCTGGCGCTCGGCACGGAACAGGGCGTCGTCAAGCGCGTGGTGCCCGACTACCCGTCCAACAAGGACGAGTTGGAGGTCATCAGCCTCAAGGACGGCGACCGTGTCGTCGGCGGGGCCGAGCTGCGCACCGGCGACGAGGACCTCGTCTTCATCACGGACGACGCGCAGCTCCTGCGCTACCAGGCCTCGCAGGTCCGCCCGCAGGGCCGTCCAGCGGGCGGTGTGGCGGGCATCAAGCTCGCCGACGGCGCGAAGGTCATCTCGTTCACGGCGGTGGACCCGGCGGCGGACGCGGTGGTCTTCACGGTGGCCGGATCGCGCGGCACCCTGGACGACTCCGTGCAGACCACGGCCAAGCTGACGCCGTTCGACCAGTATCCGCGCAAGGGCCGTGCCACGGGCGGTGTGCGCTGCCAGCGGTTCCTGAAGGGCGAGGACTGCCTGGCCCTCGCCTGGGCGGGTGCCACCCCGGCACTCGCCGCGCAGAAGAACGGCACGCCCGCCCAGCTCCCGGACATCGACCCGCGCCGCGACGGCTCGGGTGTGTCGCTGCCGAAGACGGTGTCGGTGGTGGCCGGACCGGCCTAGAGCGGCCCGGGGTGGCCTAGGGGGTGCCCGGCGGCTCCTCGCCGTCGGGCCCTGCTGCGTCGGGCTCTTCCGCGTCGGGCTCCTCGCCGTCGGGCACGTAGCGCAGGACGCCCCACATGCCGTGCTCGTCGGCGGGCGGGGCGTCGGCGTCCCGGCGGCACGCGTCGAGGGCCGTGCCGAGGGCCGCCGTGTCGATGCCGGTGCCGATGAGCACGAGCTGGGTGCGGCGGACACCGGCGCCGTCGGCGGGGACCGCGGGGCCGGCGGCCTCGGTGGCCGTCCAGGGCTCCGGGTAGAAGCGCAGGAAGCGTCCGACGGCGTGGACCGCGTACCGGTTCCGCGTGTCGTAGGGGCCGAAGTCGACGTACCCCTTGATCCGGTAGAGGCCCTCGGGCCTGCTGTCCAGGAAGCGCATGAGCCGGCGCGGGTCGAGCGGGCGGTCGGACACGAAGGACAGGGTGTCGTAGGCGGCGTGCAGGTGCCCGGCGTGCGCCCCGCCCTCGGAGTGGTCGTACAGGTCGTCGAAGGACAGCTGCCCCACGCGTTCCTCGCTGGGCCGGCAGTCGTACAGGAACTCGGGGTCGACTCGGCCGTAGGTGGCCGGGACGACGGCGGCACCGTCGGCGAGCGAGTGCACGAGGGACAGCACGCGCTCGGCGTCGGGGGCCCAGTCGGTCTTGTTGACCACGACCAGGTCGGCGAGGGCCAGGTGCCGGTCGATCTCGGGGTGCCTGGCGCGGGTGTCGTCGAACTCGGCGGCGTCGACGACCTCGACGAGCCCGCCGTAGACGACCCCCGGCTGCTCGCTGGCGAGCAGCATGCGCACCAGTTCCTGCGGTTCGGCGAGGCCGCTGGCCTCGATGACGATGACGTCGATGCCGGTCTCGGGGCGGGCCAGCCGCTCCAGGTACCCGTCGAGTTCACTGACGTCGACGGCACAGCACAGGCATCCGTTGCCCAGCGACACGGTGGAGTCGCCGAGGGCGCCGGCGACGGCCATCGCGTCGATCTCGATCGACCCGAAGTCGTTGACGACGGCGCCGATACGGCTGCCTCCGCTGCGGTGGAGGAGGTGGTTGAGGAGGGTGGTTTTCCCGGAGCCGAGGAATCCGGCGAGTACGACGACCGGGATCTGCTGCGGAGTCGGGCGCTGCCCCACCGTGCGACCTCTCTCTCACCCACGCGTACGCCGGCCCGCGGCAGCGCGTACGTCCACGTACGGAATTGCCTGCTCAGGATACGAGCCGGCGGAGTGCCCGCGGAGTGAACGATTGTTAGCAGCACATGGTGGGCAGACGTTCTGCGTGGCGCCGGACCGTGCGACCCTCGCTTCCTTCCGTGCGCCGCCTCTCCGCCTCCCTGTCGATCAACGCCGCTCGGCACTCTGGAGGCAGCACCACCCATCGCTCGCCGGTCCACGTCAGCCGACCCGTACTCGACGACCGGTGTGCGGTCGCCTGATTCGGGGGTTGACATGGCCACACGGAAGAACGTCATGGGGAGGTTCGGCTCCGCCGCGGCCGGGATGCTGGCGGCTGCTGCATGCCTGACGCTGGCAGTGCGTCAGCGCGGGCTGGAAGCGGAACGCCTGCGGATACGACGGCTGGAACTCGAGGAGATCGTCTCGCGCCGCAGCGCGTTGGCACACCAACAGCGCATGCACTGGGAACTCCTGGCCAGGGCCATCGACGACACGTCGCTGGCCTCGGTGATCGACACCTACGCCTCCGGCATTCCGGCCGGGAAACGCCGCCAGTACTTCTACGCCAACGCCTGGTACATCAACCTGTACCACCTGTACCGCGCGGGGATCCTGGACCAGGAGGAACTCTACGGACATGCCCGGGAGCTCTTCCAGAACCCGATCATGCGTGAGTACTGGGAGGCGTCGAGGGGCCAGCGCGACGCTCAAGCAGTCGTCCGACGAGGCACGGATCGGCCGCTTGGTGGACGGCCTCATCAGCGACCTGGAGGAAGCAGCCGACACGGACGAGTGGTGGGTGGTCGGCAAACCCCCGTCGTCCTAGCGTCATGGCGTTCGGAACCTTCTCCGTTCATGGCGTCATGACGTTCGCAACCTTCACCCTTCACACGTCCCGCCGAGAAGGCATCGCGGCCGGCGTCATGGCAGCGGCAGCCGCCGTGACTGTCCTGTGCGCGCTGTCGCTGAACGGTGCCGCGTCGACGTCTCCCGCTCCCACGGCACCCATGGCCCCCATGACCCCCATGGCCCCCGAGGAGAGCAACAGCGCGTTCCCCAGGGGAGGCTGAGGTCGCGTCGGCGGTGAGCGGGCGGGGGCCATGAGTAGGCTCAGCCGTGACGGCACTGCTTGAGGCAGAGCGGCAGTGCCCTGCCCACTGAGATGCCCAGATCCCATGTAAGGACCGGTACTCCCTTGAAGATCGTGCGCCGTATCGGTGTGCCGCCAAGTGCCCGTGGCAGTGCTTCAGGAGCCAACTGCCCCGACCTGTTCGAACTGAGCGACGGCAACTTCGCCGTCATCGGCACCGAGGCCACCGAGGCCCTTGAGCGTGAGCTTCCCGCTGACGCTTCCCGCGCGGACTACGAGCGCATCGTGGTCATCAGCCGGGAGACCCTCGTCCGGGCCAAGGCGGACATCCCCGACGCCTGACGTCACCCCGTGTTCTTGGCCGTACCCATCACCGACGGCGCACACGGACCCACCACCCGGCGAGCAGCCCGGCACCCCGATCTTGCTCGACGCCCCCCGACCAGGCCTGGCGCCCGAACGGCACCAGGCCGCTCGCGCTTCTCAGGCCACCGCCGGCACCCCGACCGGGGCGCCGGGGCCCACGTACCGGGCCGCCGGACGGATGATCTTCGAGTCACGTGCCTGTTCCAGGATGTTGGCGCTCCAGCCCACCACCCGCGCCGCCGCGAACGTCGGGGTGAACATCTCGCGGGGCAGACCGCACAGTTCCATGACCACGCCCGCGTAGAACTCGACGTTGGTGTGCAGTTCGCGCCCCGGCTTCAGCTCCGCGAGGATCGCCTCGACCTGCCGTTCCACCTCGACGGCGAACTCCACACGCGGGCCCCCGAAGCGCTGGGCCACCTCCCGCAGCATCCGTGAGCGCGGGTCCTCCGTGCGGTAGACGGCGTGGCCGAAACCCATGATGCGGTCACCGGCGAGCACCCGCTCGCGGATCCACCCGTCGATGCGGTCGGGGGTGCCGATCGCGTCCAGGGTGTCCAGCGCCCGGCTGGGAGCACCGCCGTGCAGCGGGCCGGACAGCGCCGACACCGCGCCGGCGAGACACGCCGCGACGTCCGCCCCCGTCGACGCGATGACCCGCGCGGTGAACGTCGACGCGTTGAACCCGTGATCAATGGTGGAGATCAAGTACTGCTCGACCGCGCGCGTACGCGCCTCGTCCGGCTCCTCACCGGTCACCATGTAGAGGTAGTTCGCTGCGTACGACAGGTCCTCCCGGGGCTCCACCGGCTCGAGCCCCCGCCCCAGCCGGTACAGCGCCGTCAGCAGCGTCGGCACCGCCGCGGCGGCCACCACGGTGTCCTGACGGCGCCGGTCGTCCGTCAGGTCGTACACCGGCCGGAAGCCCAGGGCGGCACCCAGCAGGGACAAACCGGTGCGCATGCCGGCCAGCGGGCCGGAGCGGCCACCGGCCCCGGCGATGGCCGGCAGCGCCGCGCGCACCGCGTCGGGAAGCCTCCGTAGCGCCGCGGTCTCGGCGGCGAAGGCGGCACCCTGGCGCGCGTCGGGGAGTTCGCCGTGGACCAGCAGATGCCAGACGTCCTCGAAGCCGCGACTCTGGGCGAGTTCGACGGCGGAGTACTGCCGGTAGTGGTAGAAGCCCTCGAGCCCTCGCACGTCGCCGATCTCGGTGTCGGCCACGACGACACCGGCGAGCCCGCGCGGCACCTCGACGGACGCCGGGGCGGCTGCGGTTCTTGTGACGGACATGATTACCTCCTTGAACCCGAACTCGAACTTGACTCAACTGTCCATACTTGACTGTGAATCTGTCAATATTGATTGAATCAATACAAAGCGCCTTTCGCTCAACACAAGCTGCCCTCGGACGGATACGGTGACCCCATGCGTGATCAAGCCCCCGACCACCCCGTCGGCACCGGGCGCCGCCTGACCACCCGGGAGGCGGCCGAGCTGCTCGGGGTGAAGCCCGAGACCGTGTACGCGTACGTGAGCCGCGGCCAGCTCAGCAGCCGGCGCACGCCCGGCGCGCGGGGCAGTACCTTCGACGCCGAGGAGGTCCGGGCCCTCGCCCGCCGCAACCGGCGCGACCGCGGCACCTCCGCGGCCCCGGCCACCGGTCAGGAACTGACCGTGCGCACCCGCCTCACGCTCATCGAGAGCGACCGGTACTACTACCGGGGCGTCGACGCGGTCGAGCTCGCCGCACGCCACACGTACGAGGAGGTGGCCGAGTGGCTCTGGACCGGGCGGTTGCGTCCCGGCGCCGCCTTCTCCGCCCCGGAGTCCTCCGTGGCAGCCGCCCGCCGGGCCGTCGACGCCCTGCCCGAACACGCGGGGCCCACCGACCGGCTCCGCGTGGCGGCGATCGCCGCGGCGGTCGCGGACCCGCTCCGCTTCGACCTGTCGGAGGGCTCGGTGCTGGGCACGGCGCGCACCCTCATCCCCACCCTCGTCGCCGCGCTGCCCCCCGTACTGCGCGACGGCGACGACCGGGACCCGGTCGCCCACCGCCTGTGGACCCGGCTCAGCGGACGGCCCGCCGACGAGCCGGCGCTGCGCGCCCTCGACGCGGCCCTCTGCCTCCTCGTCGACCACGATCTGGCGGCCTCCACGCTCGCCGTGCGCGTCGCCGCGTCGGCACGGGCCCACGCCTACGCCGCCGTGTCCGCCGGGCTCGGCGTCATCGAGGGACCACTGCACGGCGCCGCCGGAGGACTCGCCCACCGGATGCTGCTGGACGTGCTCGAACTGGGCAGCGCGGCCCCGGTGGTCGCGGAGGAACTGCGGGCCGGCCGGCGCGTCCCGGGACTCGGTCACCGGCTCTATCCCGGTGAGGACCCACGCGCGCGTGCCCTGTTCGCGCTCCTGGAGGACATCCCACGGGCGGCGCCCGCGCTCGCTGCGGCCCGGGACATCCAGGCCACCGCCGCACGCCACGCCCCGCTGCACGCCAACGTCGACCTGGCGCTCGCCGTGCTCACCGCGTCGTCCGGCATGGCGCCCACCGCGGCCGAGACGATCTTCGCGGTGGCACGTACGGCGGGCTGGATCGCGCATGCCCTGGAGGAGTACGGGGAGCTCCCCCTGCGGATGCGTCCGAGCGGCCTGTACTCCGGACCGGCGCCGCGCCCTCTGCCGGAGTAGCCCCAGGCGCGGCTGGAGGTCACCCGGGCGCAAGTCAGGTTAGGCTCACCTCCGTGAGTACGTGCTCAACCGCCTCCTGGGACCTCGACGAGCCCCTCCCGGGCACCGCACCCGTCGCGAGGACCTGGTTGCTGCTCGAACAGCCCGGCCCCTGGGGCGCCAAGGCCCTCACCTCGAGCCACCTGGACCCCGCCCTGGGGCGTGCCCTCGACGCGGCGGCGAAGGGGACGGGCGTACGCATCGCCCTCATCCGCCGCCCCGGGCGCCACGCGGACCGGGGCACGCCCGACACGCGCAGGGTGTACGCGGCCCACACCGTGCCGGGGAACGTGTGGCTGCACGGCACCACGCTCGACGACCCCCGGCGCCTGCTCGGCCTCGACTTCGGGGCCCTCGGCCGGGGCGATCACCACGCCTTCGACTCGGTACTGGACGGCCGTCCCCACCACGGCGATCCCCTCGCCCTCGTCTGCACCAACGGCAAACGCGACCGGTGCTGCGCCCTCCTCGGCAGGCCGCTGGCGGCCGAGGTCGCCGCCTCCGGAGCCGAAGGCGTCTGGGAGGTCACCCACCTGGGGGGCCATCGCTTCTCACCGACCGTGCTGTTACTGCCGCACGGCTACGTCTACGGCCGGGTCCAGGCGCACACCGTGAAGGAGATCCTGCACCGTTCCCAGGAGGGCCGGATCGTCGTGGAGGGCTGCCGCGGGAACTCCGCCTGGGAACGCCCCGGACAGGCGGCCGAGCTGGCCCTGCGGTCGGCCGTGGCCGAGGACGTCGCCCAGGCACTGACGGTAGTCCGGACGGACGGCGCCGCACCGCGCTGGGAGGTGACCCTGGCCCACCGCGACGGCCGGCGCTGGCGGGTCACCGTCGTACAGGGCTCGTCGGTGCCGCCGCGACCGGAGAGCTGCGGAGCGTCGGTGCTCGGGGCGCCGGCGCGGATGGAGGTCACCGCGGTGCGCGAGCTGCCGGTGCCCGCGGCGGCACTGGCGAGCTGACGCACGGACCGATCGGGTACGGACCCGCTCGCCGACGGGCCTCCTGGTCAAGCCGTCCCGAGGCCGTCCCCGTCCCGGAGGCACCGCGCAAGCCCCGGCGGTCCCGGCCGGAGGCCCGGCGAACCGCCCGCCGGGAGATACGCGCCACACCCCACTACGACCCGCCGCCGCCCCCACGTACCGTCATGGCCATGAGCTCCACTCCCCCCGCACGCCGACTGCGCCTGGGCCTGCCGCGGCGGGTGTTCTCGCAGGTACTGCTGATGCAGTTGGCGATCGCCGCGGGTGTCGCCGTACTCGCGACCGGGCTGTTCCTGGCGCCGCTCGGCGACCAACTGGACGACCAGGCGATGCGCCGGGCGCTGGCGATCGCGCAGACCACCGCGCAGCAGCCGCAGGTCGTGCGGGACCTGCGGACCACGCGGCCGACGGCGGACGGGCCGGTGCAGCAGGAGGCGGAGCGGGTCCGCAGAGCCACCAAGGCGGAGTACGTCGTCGTGATGGACCGCGCCGGCGTGCGCTGGTCGCACACCGACCCCGAACGGATCGGCGAGGTCGTCTCGACCGACCCCGGGGACGCCCTGGCGGGACGCGAGGTCATGGAGATCGACGACGGCACCCTGGGCCGCTCCGCCCGCGGAAAGGTACCCCTGCGCGACAGCGACGGCCGGATCGTGGGGGCGGTCTCGGTGGGCATCGCGTACGACAGCGTCCGGGCGCGGCTGATCCACGCCATCCCCGGCCTTTTCGCCTACGCCGGCGGCGCGCTGGCCGTCGGCGCCCTGGCGTCCTGGATCATCTCGCGCCGGGTGCAGCGGCAGACCCGCGACCTGGCCTTCTCGGACATCGCGGGCCTGCTGGCGGAGCGCGAGGCCATGCTGCACGGCATCCGTGAGGGCGTCGTCGCCCTCGACCGCGGGGGAAGGGTGCGGCTGCTCAACGACGAGGCACAGCGCCTCCTGGGCATCGGCGGCGAGGCCGTCGGCCGGTTCCCCGACGAGGCGCTCGGCCCGGGCCGCACCGCCGACGTCCTGGCCGGCCGGGTTTCCGGCACCGACCTGCTGACCGTGCGCGGCCAGCGGGTCCTGGTCGCCAACCGGATGCCCACCGACGACGGCGGCGCCGTGGCCACGCTGCGCGACCGCACCGAGCTGGAGCAGCTCGGCCGGGAGCTGGACTCCACGCGGGGCCTGATCGACGCGTTGCGCGCGCAGGACCACGAGCACGCCAACCGCATGCACACCTTGCTGGGACTGCTGGAACTGGAGATGTACGACGACGCCGTGGAGTTCGTCGGCGAGGTCGTCGGCGACCACCGGGTCACCGCGGAACAGATCACCGAGCGGATCCGGGACCCCCTGCTCGCCGCCCTGCTGGTCGGCAAGGCGACGGTCGCGGCCGAACGCGGCGTCACCCTGTGGGTGTCGGACCGGACGCGGCTGCCGGACCGGCTGATCGATCCGGGGGGCCTCGTCACGATCGTCGGCAACCTGGTCGACAACGCCCTCGACGCCACCGCCGGCACACCGCACGCGCGCGTGGAGGTCGAACTGCGCGCCGAGGGCCGCGCCGTCACGCTCACGGTGCGCGACACCGGACCCGGCGTACGGGCGGACCACCGTGAGCTGGTCTTCACGACGGGCTGGTCCACCAAGGAGCCCTCGGCCCACCGCGAGCGCGGCATCGGCCTCCCGCTGGTGCGCCGCCTGGCCGAGCGGCAGGGGGGCAGCGCGACCGTCGGCGAGGCGTGCGGCGGGGGCGCGGAGTTCGTCGTCGCCCTGCCGGAGGCCCTGGCGGAACCAGAACCGGAGCCCGGACCGCTCCCCGGACAGGATCCGGAGCCCGCCCCCACCACCCCTGTGACCACCGCCCCCGTGACCACCGCTGCCGAGGAGGAGTCCCGATGATCGAGGTCCTGGTCGTGGACGACGACACGCGGGTCGCGCGCGTGAACGCCGCGTACGTCGGGAAGGTGCCGGGCTTCCGTGTCGCCGGTGAGGCACACAGCGCGGGGGAGGCACTGGCCGCGGTGGAACGGCTGGCACGCCTGGACCTGATCCTGCTGGACCACTACCTGCCCGACCGGACCGGCCTGGAGGTCGTCCGGGAGATGCGGCGGCGGGGGCTCCAGACCGACGTGATCATGGTGACGGCCGCCCGGGACGTGTCGACCGTCCAGGCGGCGATGCGCCAGGGCGCTCTCCAGTACCTGGTGAAACCGTTCGCCTTCGCGGGACTGCGCGCCAAGCTGGAGGCCTACGCGGAGCTGCGCCGCACCCTGGACGGGGGCGGCGAGGCGGAGCAGGCCGAGGTCGACAGGATCTTCGGCGCCCTGTCGGCACCGTCCGAGCCGGGGCTGCCCAAGGGGCACTCCCCCACCACCGCGGAACTGGTGCGCCAGTGCCTGCTGAAGGCCGACGGACCGCTCTCGGCGCAGGAGATCGCGGAACGGACCGGCGTGAGCCGCCAGACCGCGCAGCGCTACCTGAAGCTCCTGGAACGCACCGGCCGGGCCGTGCTGACCCTCAAGTACGGCGATGCGGGCCGCCCCGAGCACCGCTACGCGTGGGCGACCCGCCCCTGAGCCGGCCGCCGGACACAGGGGCCGCCGCCACCGGCCCTACACGGCCCCCGCCCCGGTCAGCGACCGCACCTCGGTCTCGGCGTGCTTGGCCTCGTCCGGGACCTCCGGGGAGGTGACCGTGCCGAGCCAGCCCGCGAGGAAGCCCAGCGGGATCGAGACGAGGCCCGGGTTCTGCAGCGGGAAGCACTGGAAGTCGACGCCGGGGAAAAGCGCCTGCGGGCTGCCCGAGACCACCGGGGACAGCAGCACCAGTACCACGGCCGGCACCAGACCGCCGTAGACCGCCCACACCGCACCCCGGGTGGTGAAACCACGCCAGAACAGTGAGTAGAGCAGCACCGGCAGATTGGCCGAGGCGGCCACGGCGAAGGCGAGGCCCACCAGGAAGGCGACGTTGAGGTCGCGTGCCAGCAGGCCGAGCCCGATCGCGACGGCGCCGATGCCCACCGCGGCGGCCCGGGCCACGGCCACCTCGCTGCGCGGCTCGGCGCGGCGCGCCCGCAGGGAGGCGTACAGGTCGTGGGCGACGGACGCCGAGGAGGCCAGGGTGATGCCGGCGACCACCGCGAGGATGGTGGCGAACGCGACGGCGGCGACGACGGCGAACAGGACCGTCCCGCCGGTGGACTGGGCGCCGCCGCCCAGGTCCAGGGCGAGCAGCGGCACCGCCGTGTTCCCGGCGGCGTTCGACGCGCGTACGGCGTCCGGGCCGACCAGGGCCGCGGCGCCGAAACCCAGCACGATCGTCATCAGGTAGAAGCCGCCGATGAGGCCGATCGACCAGACCACGGACCGCCGTGCCGCGCGTGCGGTGGGCACGGTGTAGAAGCGGGACAGGATGTGCGGCAGCCCGGCCGTGCCCAGCACCAGGGCGAGGCCCAGGCTGATGAAGTCGAAGCGGGAGACCCAGTCCCCGCCGTAGGCGAGACCGGGCGCGAGGAACGCCTCGCCGTGGCCGCTGCGCTCGGCCGCCGTGCGCAGCAACCGGTCGACGTCGCCGTGGAAGCGCACCAGGACGAGCGCGGTCAGCGTCAACGTGCCGCCCAGCAGCAGGACCGCCTTCACGATCTGGATCCAGGTGGTGGCGCGCATCCCGCCCAGCGACACGTAGACGACCATGAGGGCGCCGACACCGATGACGGTCCACGTCCGCGCCGCCTCGCTCGTGCCGCCCAGCAGCAGCGCGACGAGGCTGCCCGCCCCCACCATCTGTGCCACCAGGTACAGGACGGAGACGGTGACCGAGGAGGTCCCCGCCGCGATCCGCACCGGCCGCTCCCTCATCCGGGCGGCCACGACGTCGGCGAGGGTGAACCGGCCGCAGTTGCGCACGAGTTCGGCGACGAGGAAGAGGACGACGAGCCAGGCCACCAGGAAACCCACCGAGTAGAGCATGCCGTCGTAGCCGTAGAGGGCGATGAGCCCCGAGATGCCGAGGAACGAGGCGGCCGACATGTAGTCGCCGGAGATGGCAAAACCATTCTCCATCGGCGAGAAGAGCCGGCCCCCCGCGTAGAACTCCTCCGCCGAGCCCTGCCGGTGGCGCCCCACCCAGGTGGTGATCCCGAGCGTGACGGCGACGAAGGTACTGAACAGCAGCAGCGCAAGCGTCTGGTGGTCGCCCGTCACGACACACCGCCTCTCGCGCTACGCGTCAGTTCCTGGGTGTCCCAGCGCAGTTCGAGCGCGAGCCGGTCCCTGCGCAGCCGTGCGTGCCGGGCGTAGGCCCAGGTGAGCAGGAAGGTGGTGAGGAACTGTCCGAGCCCCGCGACCATCGCGACGTTCACCGCGCCCGCCACCGGTCGTGCCATCAGCCCGGGGGCCGTCGTGGCGGTCACCACGTAGGCCACGTACCACAGGAAGAACACCGTGACCGCCGGGACCACGAACCTGCGGTACCGACTGCGGACTTCCTGGAAGGCAGCGCTGCGCTGAACCTCCACGTACACGTCGGCCGCGGCCAGGGACGGCTCCTCCGCTGCTTCCCGGCGCATCGACGGCACGGCCGGCTCGGCGACACCCGGCCCGGTCGGCTCGCCCCAGCCGGAGGCGAGCACGTCGTACCAGGGGTCGTCGTACCGCAGGTCGTCGTGGCCCAGCTCGTCCTGCCGCGGGCTCGGGACCATGCCGACGCGGGCCCCGCCCGGCGCGGCACGGTGGCCTGCCGCACTTTCGGGACCGCCCCCGGCGCCGCGGGACCGGTCGTTGCTTGACTGCATGCCCCAGGATGGGCAGAGCGCGAGGATCCGCGGCTGCGCTTCCCCGGGCACTTCACCCCATCAGGTGATTCCTCCCTCCGGTGGCCGCACCAACCCCTTTCCATAGGCGTAACGCACCGCTTGCGCACGGCCTTTGAGGCCGGTCTTGGCGAACAGGTTGTTGATGTGGGTCTTCACCGTGGCCGTGGAGACGTGCAGCCTCTTCGCGATCTGTTGGTTGTCGAGTCCTTCGGCGATGAGAACCAGCACCTCCGTCTCCCGGGCGGTGAGCCCGTCCGGCGGCTCGGGAGGGCCGCTCGGCCGTGGCGCGGACTCGGACAGCCGTTCCAGCAGGCGCCGTTGGATGCTCGGAGCGAGCCCGGCCTCGCCGGACAGGACACTGTGCACCGCCCGGACGATCTCGTCCCCGCCCGCGTCCTTGGTGAGATAGCCGCGCGCCCCCGCGTGCAATGCGGGGAACAGCGACTCGTCGTCCGCGTACGTCGTGAGCACGACGACCTGGGTCCCGGGGTGTTCGGCGCGGATCCGGCGGGTGGCCTCCACCCCGTCGCACCGGGGCATGCGCAGGTCCATCAGCACCACGTCCGGGGAGAGTTCCGCGACGAGGCGCACCGCCTCCTCCCCGTCACCGGCGGCGCCCACGACTTCCACACCGGGCAGGAGTCCGAGCAGCATCACGATCCCCTCCCGCACCACGGTCTGATCGTCCACGACCATCACCCGCGCGGGCCTCTCCCCGGGCACCCCGGTCATACGGGCACCTTCAACGTCACCACGAACCCCTCCTCGCCCGGCCCTGCCCGCAGCGAGCCGCCCAGCAGTTCGGCACGCTCCCGCATGCCCAGCAGACCGTACCCACCCGCGGTGCCGGATTCTTCCCCGGGCGGACCTCCTGAGTCCCGTACGTCCAGCATCACTTCGTGGGCGCCGTAGTCCAGCCGCACCCGCACCCCGGCGCCGGGAGCGTGCCTGCGGGCATTCGTCAGCGCCTCCTGGGCCACTCTGCGCACGGCCTGCGAGGCCTCGGCGGGCAACGGTTTGCGTTCCCCCGTAATGGTGACTTCCGCGGTGCCCCCGGCCGTCTCCACGAGCTGGGTCAGGAAGTCCTCCAGCGGCGTCAGGTCCCCGCGCAGCGCGGACAGCGCCTGCCGGGTCTCGGCCAGTCCGTCGCGGGCCATGCCCCGTGCCGCCACGACCCGGTCCAGAATCTGCTGCCGGTCCGCGTCCCGCTCGATCAACAACCGGGCCGCCTCCAGGTGCACCATCTGCGCCGAGAGACTGTGCGCCAGTACGTCGTGGATCTCCCGGGCGATACGGGCCCGCTCCGCCAGTGCGGCGGACTCCGCCTCGGCCGCCCGGGCGGCCCGCTCCTGGGCCAGGAGCCGCTGCGCGCTCCCGCGTGCCTCGGCATCGAGCCGCAGGACGTATCCGGCAAGAACCAGCCCGCCCGCCGTCGCGGCCTTGGTCAGCCACGCGTCGTCGCCGGCCACGGCGTACGAGGCCAGCGCGACCGAGGCCACGGGCAGCGCGGCGGCGACGGGCAGCCGTTCGAGGGCGACCACGGCGCAACCGCACCAGATGATCAGGGCGGGTACGTCGAACCCCACGGACCGGGCGGCGACCGCGAGCGCGAGCAGGACGACGACGAGCGCCAGGGACGGCCACAGGCGGTGCGCGAGCGTGGTCCGGAAGAACGCCCAGGCCGCACAGACGGCGGCCACAAGACCGACGGCTGCCGCGACCGAGCCCCAGCCGTGCAGACGGCTGCTGGTGAACGCACCCCACAGGAGGGTCCCGAACACCACCAGCCGCACTCCCCGGGAGAGCAGGCGGCGGGGCCGGGAGACGCTTTCGGGCAGGAGCGCCTCCCTGGAAGGCCACCTCGTCCAGAGGTTCTCCGTCATGCGGGTTCCTTCCTGGCGGGCCGGGGCACCGCGTCACGGTACGCGCGACCGGGGGCTCCGGCGGGGCCCGGGGAGTGAAGGCGCCAGGCGAGGACGCCGGACCGGACCAGCAGGGTCACCGCGAGGGCGAGCAGCAGGGCGGAGCCGTCCTGCCGCACTCCCAGGGCCGCACCGATCCCGTAGAGGACCGCGCGCAGCGCGATGCCGACGCCCCACACCGCGACGCTCGCCCGGGTGCCCCGGCTCCACACGGCACCGTCGGCCTCGGTCCATATCCGGGTGGTCCAGGCCCAGCCGGCGCCCGTGACCAGGCCGACGATCATTTCGGCGGCCAGGATCAGCACGGCCGCGCTCTGGTGGTGACCGTCGATCATGCCCGGTTCGCGCAGAGCCACGACTGCCAGCACCACGGGCAGCACCCACCAGCGCCGGTCGGTGTCGATGCGGCTTGCGCGGAACTGCCGGGTGATCACCAGGGCGGCAGCCGCCGTGATGGCCAACGCGTCGAGGAGCCCGGACATCGTGCCTCCGTGAACGGAAGAAGGGAGACGCCGACGGCGGTCCCGCCGGCACCTTCGACGTTACGGAAACGGCGAGGTCACGGAATCGGAGTCCGGGTGGATCATGGGTGGAGCGCTGCCCGTCCCTGCGCTCCACCCACGGGTGGAGGGGCGACGGTCCGGGCCGCATACGGCGGACCGGGCCCGGCAATGGCTCCGGACCCGGTCCGTCGGCGGCACGATTCCTCGCGCGCCGTCGGGCTTTCACGCGCCGTCGGGCTTCCTCACGCGTCGATGCGCGACCGGTCCAGCGTGGCCGCGGAACTGGAGATGAATTCCTTGCGGGGCGCGACGTCGTTGCCCATCAGCAGGTCGAAGACCTGCTCGGCGGAGTCCAGGTCCGTGAGGTTGATCCGGCGCAGGGTGCGGCGGCGCGGGTCCATGGTCGTCTCCGCCAACTGGTCGGCGTCCATCTCACCGAGGCCCTTGTAGCGCTGGATGGAGTCCTTGTAGCGGATGTTCTTGCTCTGGAACTCCATGAGCTTGTCGCGCAGCTCCCGGTCCGAGTACGTGTAGACGTACTTGTCCTGGCCCTTCTTCGGCTGGACCAGCTCGATGCGGTGCAGCGGGGGCACCGCGGCGAAGACCCGGCCCGCCTCCACCATGGGCCGCATGTAGCGGTGGAAGAGGGTCAGCAGCAGGGTGCGGATGTGGGAGCCGTCGACGTCGGCGTCGGTCATCATGATGATCTTGCCGTAGCGGGCCGCGTCGATGTCGAAGGTGCGGCCCGAGCCCGCTCCTATGACCTGGATGATCGCCCCGCACTCGGCGTTCTTCAGCATGTCCGTCACGGACGACTTCTGGACATTGAGGATCTTGCCGCGGATCGGCAGCAGGGCCTGGAACTCGGAGTTCCGGGCGAGCTTGGCCGTGCCCAGCGCGGAGTCGCCCTCGACGATGAACAGCTCGCTGCGGTCGACGTCGTCGCTGCGGCAGTCGGCGAGCTTCGCGGGCAGCGAGGAGGACTCCAGGGCCGTCTTGCGACGCTGGGCGTCCTTGTGCTGACGCGCGGCGATGCGGGTGCGGGCCGCTGCGACGGCCTTCTCCATGACCACCCGGGCCTGCTGGGCCGCGTCACGCTTGGTCGAGGTCAGGAACGCCTTCAGTTCCTTGCTGATCACGTTGTTCACGATCCGGCGGGCCGCCGAGGTGCCGAGTACCTCCTTGGTCTGGCCCTCGAACTGCGGCTCGGCGAGCCGGACGGTGACGACCGCGGTGAGCCCCTCCAGGGCGTCGTCCTTGACGATGTCGTCCTCGGCGACACGCAGCATCTTCTTGGTGCGCAGCACCTCGTTCATCGTCTTCGTCACCGCCTGCTCGAAGCCGGCGACGTGGGTGCCGCCCTTGGGCGTGGCGATGATGTTGACGAAGGACCTGAGGGTGGTGTCGTAGCCGGTGCCCCAGCGCAGGGCGACGTCGACGCCGAGGTCGCGGGTGACCTCGGTGGGGGTCATCTGCCCCTCCTCGTCCAGCACCGGGACCGTCTCCTTGAAGGAGCCCTGCCCGCTGAAGCGGAGGGTGTCGCAGACGGGCCGGTCACTGGCCAGGAACTCGCAGAACTCGCTGATGCCTCCGTCGAAGCGGAACGACTCCTCGCCCTTGCTGCCGCCGTCGCCGAGACCGAACTCGTCCCGGACGACGATGGTCAGCCCGGGCACCAGGAACGCCGTCTGGCGGGCCCGCTGGTGCAGCGTGTCCAGGGAGAGCTTGGCGTCCTTGAGGAAGATCTGCCGGTCCGCCCAGTACCGCACGCGCGTGCCGCTGCGGCTCTTGGGAATCTTCTTGGCCTTGCGCAGCCCGTTCCCGGGGTCGAACTTCGCGTCCGGGCCGGTCTTCGCGAACGTGCCCGGGACCCCGCGGCGGAAGCTGATCGCGTGCGTGTGCCCGCCACGGTCCACCTCGATGTCGAGGCGGGCGGACAAGGCGTTCACCACGGAGGCGCCGACGCCGTGCAGACCGCCCGAGGCCGCGTAGGAGCCGCCTCCGAACTTGCCGCCGGCGTGCAGCTTGGTCATGACGACCTCGACGCCGGACAGCCCGGTC
Organism: Streptomyces sp. NRRL F-5650; assembly: GCF_000721365.1. Taxonomy (NCBI): domain Bacteria; kingdom Bacillati; phylum Actinomycetota; class Actinomycetes; order Kitasatosporales; family Streptomycetaceae; genus Streptomyces; species Streptomyces sp. NRRL F-5650. Next base: position 81,003 of record NZ_JOGV01000008.1, read on the forward strand.
TTGGGCTCGACGTCGACGGGGATGCCCCGGCCGTTGTCACGGACCTCCACAGAGGAGTCGTCGTGGAGGATCACCTCGATGTGGTCGCAGTAACCTCCCAGGGCCTCGTCGACGGAGTTGTCGATGATCTCCCACAGGCAGTGCATCAGGCCACGGCTGTCGGTGGACCCGATGTACATGCCCGGACGCTTGCGCACGGCCTCGAGCCCCTCGAGGACGAGCAGGTGCCGCGCGGTGTAGTTGGATCCGTCCCGGTCTGCTCCTGCCAGCAGCGCAGTGGACGGCACGGATGTCTCGGCGGTCACGCGGTTCGCTCCTCGCTGAATTTCAGATGGGGCCCCGCTGGGTAAGGGCGTGGCTCGGTTCACCGGTCAGAGGGTACCGATGCCTGGTAGAGCCGTTGTAACGCCACCCTCGTCGCCGACTCACCCTAGTCCACGATCGCATACCTGTTCGATCCCTCGATGGGGTGAAGTACACATCACGTTCCCTTCGAGGCATGAACCATTTAGGCTCCGGGCACGTCCTCATGAACAAACCGGCAACCCAGCCGGCGGGACCGACACTGACCGACTGCGCGAACCCGTACGACACACAGACACGCAATACGGCACATTCGCCGCCAATCGGCAACAGCCGGCCCCTCGGAAATTTTTTTCGAGGAAAAGCCACGAGCGGGAACGTTTTGGGGCTGGTTGGATGTTGACCCTGGTACGACAGCTCGTCGAGCTAGAGAAGAGGCGACGTGACTACTGTTCTGACTTCCGCAAGCCCGCTGACGGCCGCCGATCGCTGCGACCGCTGCGGCGCCCAGGCCTACCTGCGCGTCGTCCTGCTGAGCGGCGGAGAACTGCTCTTCTGCGCCCACCACGGTCGCAAGTTCGAGCCGGAACTCAAGAAGATCGCCGCTGAGATACAGGACGAGACGGAGCGGCTGACGGCTGTTCCGGCATCTTCCGCCGAGGAAGAACGCTGACTCAACGCGCCCGACGACGAGCCGAATCGGCACAGGCCGATGAGCGGGCGGCCCGCCCCCGGATTCCGGAGGCAGGCCGCCCGTACTCGTGCCCGCAGGCGTTCACCGCCCGTCAGGCGCTCCCCGCTGCTTCGTGGCCGTACCGTCCTGCTTCGTGGCCGTACCGTCCCATCCCAGTGTCCGCAGCACCGAGGAGACGCGCGTGTACACCCCCGGGCTGCCCGGGCGTCCGCAGCCACTCCCCCACGACACCAGGCCGATGAGCCTTCCCTGACCGACCAGCGGCCCCCCGCTGTCCCCCTGGCAGGCATCGCGGCCCCCGGTCTCCTGCCCGGCACAGAGCATGGTGCTCGGGAGATACCGCCCCTCGTCGTTGCCCGGGTACGCCCGCTCGCAGGACGCGTCGGACAGCACCCGCACCCGGGCCGCGTGCAGGCCGTTCGCATAGTCCCCCGCACCCGAGGTGTCCCCCCAGCCGTACACGAGCGCCCCCGTGTCGGGCGTGTACGCAGGGTCACCTTCCGACGCCATCCCTATCACCGATCCGGCGGGAAGGGCTTCTGACAGGGTCAGGACGGCGAAGTCGCCCGCGTTGCTGCGGTCGTCGTGCTCCGGGTTCACCCAGACGGAGCGGATGGGGATCTCCCGCCCCCGGTCCGACAGCAGGTCGGTCCGTCCGGCGATGACCCGCAGGTCGTCCACCTGCTCCGGCGGGGACCCGAGAACCTCCTCCCCCAGGCAGTGGGCCGCGGTGAGCACGGTGGTCCGGCCGACGGCCACTCCCCCGCAGAACTGTCCCGCCCGCGTACCCCCGAACCGGTCACGACTGGACAGGGCGACGGTCCACGGGCTGTCGGACACGTCGACCGGGAAGCCTCCGACGACGATGCTGTCGGCGGCCGCGGGGACGGCCGACCCCAGCGGTATCGCGGTCGCGGCGGCCGCCAGCACCAGCGGCCGGGCCAGTGTCCGGGCCAAGAGACGACGCATGCGGGCTCCTCACTCCTAGGTGGTCACGAGACACCCAGAGTGATCCAGTACGCCCTGTCGCGCACCCGCTGCCCGGCGCGAAGGAGGCCCGGTCCCGCACCTGACGGGACCGGGCCTCCTTGGCACTCGGTGACGCTCGTACTGCCTGCCGCGACCTAGTCGAGGTAGTCGCGGAGCACCTGGGAGCGCGACGGGTGACGCAGCTTCGACATCGTCTTCGACTCGATCTGGCGGATGCGCTCACGCGTGACGCCGTACACCTTGCCGATCTCGTCGAGGGTCTTCGGCTGGCCGTCGGTGAGACCGAAGCGCATGGAGACGACGCCGGCCTCGCGCTCGGACAGGGTGTCGAGAACGGAGTGCAACTGCTCCTGCAGGAGGGTGAAGCTGACCGCGTCGGCCGGGACGACCGCCTCGGAGTCCTCGATGAGGTCACCGAACTCGCTGTCGCCGTCCTCGCCCAGCGGGGTGTGCAGCGAGATGGGCTCGCGACCGTACTTCTGGACCTCGATGACCTTCTCCGGGGTCATGTCGAGCTCCTTGGCCAGCTCCTCCGGAGTGGGCTCGCGGCCCAGGTCCTGGAGCATCTGGCGCTGCACGCGCGCGAGCTTGTTGATGACCTCGACCATGTGCACCGGGATACGGATGGTGCGGGCCTGGTCGGCCATCGCGCGGGTGATCGCCTGGCGGATCCACCAGGTGGCGTACGTGGAGAACTTGTAGCCCTTGGTGTAGTCGAACTTCTCCACCGCGCGGATCAGACCGAGGTTGCCCTCCTGGATGAGGTCCAGGAAGAGCATGCCGCGGCCGGTGTAGCGCTTGGCCAGGGAGACCACCAGGCGGAGGTTGGCCTCCAGCAGGTGGTTCTTGGCGCGGCGGCCGTCCTCGGCGATGATCTCCAGCTCGCGCTTGAGCTTGGGCGCCAGCTTGTCGGAGTTCGCGAGCTTGTCCTCGGCGAACAGCCCGGCCTCGATGCGCTTGGCGAGCTCGACCTCCTGCTCGGCGTTGAGCAGGGGGACCTTGCCGATCTGCTTGAGGTAGTCCTTGACCGGGTCGGCGGTGGCGCCGGCCGCGGCGACCTGCTGGGCCGGAGCGTCGTCCTCGTCCTCGTCGGACAGGACGAAGCCCGCGTTCTCGGTGCCCTCGGGCTCCTCCGCCGCGGCCTTCGGCTCCTCGGTCGCCTCGTCGTCGAGAAGCTCGGCGTCGTCCTTCTTGGCGGTGGTCTTCTTCGCCGCCGTCTTCTTGGCGGTCGCCTTCTTCGCGGTCGCCTTCTTGGCGGTGGTCTTCTTCGCCGCCGTCTTCTTGACGGGCGCCTCTTCCTCGGCGGCGGGCTCTGCGGCGGGCGCCGCCGGAGCGGCGGGCGCGGTCGCCTTCCTGCTGGTCACCGTCTTCGCCGCGACCGTCTTCGTGGCGGTGCGCTTGGCGGGACTCTTCGCTGCGACGCTCTTTCGGGTGCGCTTGGGCTCTGCGGCACTGACCATCAGCGTCACACCCTCTTCCTCGAGGATCTGGTTGAGGCTGCGCAGTACGTTCTTCCACTGAGTGGCCGGAATCTGGTCAGCTTCGAAGGCCCGACGCACGTCATCGCCGGCGATCTGCCCCTCAGCCTTTCCCCGCTCAATGAGCGCCATGACAGAGACGGACTCGGCGATCTCCGGCGGGAGCGTACGGGATGTGCTGGCCGACACGAACAACCTCTCGGAACGTTGAAAAACGGCTTCCGGCTCCGTCCACGGCGGACGGGAGCCGACCACCGGCTTGGGGATGGGCCGACGGTGCGGGCGGGCCGGGGAGATGCACAGCGCCGTGAACGGCGTCCGTATTCCTTCCGCGGCTGTCACCTCTTAGGTCATCGTGTTGTTCCCACGAGCGTTACGCCCAATCCGCGTGGCCCGAGTCACACCCCGTAAGCGATCAAAACCGGTCAGATACGAAGGAACCGGGTCGCCAACTCGCACGCCCGGCCATGACGGGACGGCTCAGCCTCTCATCACACCGTCGGACCCCGGGGAACCACGAGCGGCTCCGCGGGGCCCGACGGTGACGGCGGCGGTCCGGCCACTGCCACAGGAGGGGTTTGGCGTGCCCGGACCGCGCCGCTGCGGCGGAAGGCGGTCAGTGCTCGCGCGGGGCGGGCACCACGCGTTCCACCTCGGGGTGGACGGTCAGGAGCTGGCGCATGGCCGCCTCGGCCGCCGCGCCGTCGCCGGTGGCGAGGGCGTCGACGATGCGGCCGTGCTGGGCGAGCGACACGTCGTTCGGCCGGTCGCAGCCGGTGACCGGGCCGCCGGAGACATGGAGGGCGGCGGAGACGATCCCGGAGAGGTGGTCCAGCATCCGGTTGCCCGCGACCTGGATGAGCAGGGTGTGGAACTCGGCATCGGCACGGGAGAAGGTGAGCGCGTCGCCCTGGCCCATGGCGTGCCCCATGATCCCGACCATGTCGGCCAGCCGCTGCTGGACGTCCTCACGCCCATGGCCGGCGGCGAGGCGCGCGGCGAGCGGCTCGATCGTCCAGCGCAGCTCGCTCAGCTCACGGCGCTGGTCGTCGCGCTGCGGCCCGAAGGCACGCCATTCGATGATGTCCGGATCGAGGAGGTTCCAGTCGCTCACGGGACGCACGCGCGTGCCGACATTCGGGCGGGCACTGACCAGCCCCTTCGCCTCCAGTACGCGAAGGGACTCGCGCACGACGGTGCGGGACACCTCGAAACGCTGCCCGATCTCCTCGGGCACCAGCGGGCGGTCGGCGCCCAGGTCACCCGAAACGATCATCTGGCCAAGCTGCTGGACGAGTTGCCCGTGCAGCCCGCGGCCACGGTTGCCCGCGGTGCGCCGGCCCACGCGGCCCAGCTCGGTCTCCACTCCTTCCCAGGAGGGCGCTCCGACGCGGTCGACGGCAGGCGTCTCGGCGTACGGGTAGCGGTCGAGTTCGCCCGGGTTCGCGAGGCCGGAGTCGGCGGAACGGGCGGCGGTCATCATGGTGTGCGCAAGGGTACTCACGCATCCTTTGTCGGCGCTGTTCCCAACTCCCTTGAGGTCTTTGGTGAAAAGCACACGAAAGGGTGATCGCTCACCCCGTCGCAATTGACGCCTTATCGGAAAGAAATGGGCTTTCCCCGGGGAGTTGCGCACAGGGTCGGAACGGAAGGGTGAGACAGGCGTCACCGGACCCTGCCGCGCAGGGTCGTGAGCAGATACGCGCAGAGCAGCGTGGTCAGGGACAACGTCATTGCGCCGCCCACGGGTTGGGCGACCAGACGCAGCGCCTCCGCCACGTACCGTTCGCCTCCGAACGGCCACTGGGTCAGGAGGGACTCGCGCACGCGCATCGGGAGACCGGCGGCGGTCCGTACGGACGGCCCCTGCCAGACCTTCTGTACGAGCGGTACGACGACGACCGGAACGGCGACCACCGCCGCGAGCCCGGCGGAGGTGGACCGGAAGACACCCGCGGCGAGCACTCCGGACCACGCGCAACCGACGACGAGCGCGAGCCAACCGGCACTCAGCGCCGGCCAGTCGGTGGGGACCTGTACGAGTTCGGCCCCGTAGAAAAGGCGCAGCACTTCGGTGTCGCAGCCCACGGTGAGGGCGGCCAGGAGCAGCGCGGTGGCGGCGGAGACGACGAGCTTGGCGGTGAGCAGCCCCATGCGGCGGGGCACGGTGCCACGGTCCGCCGCGAGGGCGGGGTGGCGGAACTCGTCGCCGAAGGCGAGCGCGCCGAGCAGCCCGGCACCGAGCGCGGCGGGCGGCAACGGCATCTGTTGGGGCCACGCTGCGAGGAGACGGGCCTGCGGGGTGTGCCCGATCCGGGCGAGGATCACGGCGGTGACGGTGGAGACCAGGAGCACGACCGCGCCGATGACGAAGCCGGTGCCGACGCCGAGCGCGCGACGGAGTTCGTAGCGCAGCGGCCGGAGCGGGCTGGGGGAGGAACGGACGACGATGGGGGGCGGGAGCGTGACGGCCTCGTCCCGGACCCCCCTCACCGAGCCGGCGAGGCGGGCGCCGAACGGGCGCGATGCGCGGTGCCGGGAGACATCGGGAGCGTCGGAGGCATCGGGAGCGTCGCCGGGGCCGGACCCCGGGCCCTCGGAGGCACTGTGGGCGACGCCCTCGGGGGCGAGGGCCCGCCGGGGGCCAGGAGTCCTGTGCCGGACGGTCTCGGCCGCGGTCGTGTCCGCGCCTCCCTCCGTGGCGGACGTCTGCCGGAGGCCCGCGTGGGGATGCCGCGGGGCACCGGAGGGCGCGGTGCGGGGCGGGGCCGGCGCTCCGGCGGCCTGCGTCCCGGCGACCTGTGCACGGTCACCGTCCGTCTCCCCGCGCTCCTGGTTCCGGGCAGCGGGGACCGCTCCGGCGCCCGGCCCCATGTCGCCCACCTCGTCGGCCAGTTGGTGCACGAGGATGCCGTTGCGGAAGGCGGTCTCCCCGATGTCGGCACACGTACTGCCGTACACCGCGAGCCGGTTGCCGCCCTCGGGCACCACCTCCACCGAACGGCGTGCCGTTCGCGCCTCCTTGGCCACCAGAGCGGCGAGGCGGGCGGCGTGCGGGGTGCGGACGGCGACGCGGGGACGCAGCCGGGTGCGGGAGAACTCCGCCGCCTCCTGGTCGGCGACGACCCTGCCCTTCTCCAGCGTGACGACGTGGTCGGCGTTGCGCGCGGCCTCCTTGGGATCCGGCGTGCTGAACAGGACCGTGCCGCCCTGGGCGGCGTGCGCGCGCAGCGCGCCGTGCAGCCACCGGGCGTCCTGGGCACAGAGGGCACCGGCGGGGTCGTCGCAGACCAGGGTGTGCGGGTCGGGAACGAGCGCGCAGGCCAGACCGAGCCGACGGTCCATACCCCGGGAGAGCGCACCGAGACGTTCGTCGCGCAGGCTCTCGAGACCGGCGGACTCCAGGACCTCGTCGGCCCTGCGGACGGGAACACCGGCGGCCGCACAGAGCATGCGCAGATGGCCGCGCACCGTACGGGCCGGGTGCCCCGGGACATCGCCCAGCAGCACGCCGACCTCTCGGGCGGGATGGGCGATGCGGTGCAGGGGGCGGCCTCTGAAGTAGGTGAGGCCACGGCCCCGTTGCAGCTCGAGCATGAGTCTGAGTGCCGTCGTCTTGCCGGCGCCCGATGCTCCGAGCAGCGCGGTGACGCGGCCCGCGCACGCCTCGAACGAGACGTCGTCGACGGCGGGCAAGAGCTCCTTGCGGGGGTTGCTGGTCAGTCCGAAGGCCTGGATCACCCGTAGCAAGATAGCGTGCGATATCCGGTTTTTCGGGCATCGCACGGCCCGCCGGCCGGGCTCGGCGTCAGACCTCGGGCCGGAGCATCGGCGGGTTGAGGAGGGTCGCGCCGCCCGCCCGGAAGAGCTGCGCGGGACGGCCGCCCTGCCGGGTGGTCGTCCCGCCGGTGGGCACGAGGAACCCCGGCGTGCCCGTCACCTTGCGGTGGAAGTTGCGGGGGTCCAGCACGACGCTCCACACCGCCTCGTAGACGCGGCGCAGCTCGCCGACGGTGAACTCCGGCGGGCAGAAGGCGGTGGCCAGCGACGAGTACTCGATCTTGGAGCGGGCTCGCTCCACCCCGTCGGACAGGATCCGGGCGTGGTCGAAGGCGAGCGGGGCCACCCCCTCGCCGTCGTGGCCGTAACCGCTCTGCTCAAGCAGCTCTTCGACCGGTGCCCAACGGGCGTTGCTGGCGTCACCTCCCGCCCGTGGTGCGGGCAGGTCGGGGGCGAGTGCGAGGTGGGCGACGCTGACCACGCGCATCCGGGGGTCGCGGTCGGGGTCGCCGTAGGTCGCGAGCTGTTCCAGATGGGCACCGTTGTCCTGGGCCGGCGCGACCGGGTCGTGGACGCACAGCCCGGTCTCCTCGGCCAGTTCCCGCGCCGCGGCCTGCGCCAGGTCCTCGCCGGCCCGCACGAACCCGCCGGGCAGAGCCCAACGGCCCTGGAACGGCGGCTCGCCCCTGCGCACCGCCAGCGCGCACAGGGAGTGGCGGCGCACGGTCAGCACGACGAGGTCCACGGTGACGGCGAAGGGCGGAAAGGCTGACGGGTCGTAGGCCATGCGGTGATCATAGTCGTCTCCCTGACGATAAACACGCCCTCCACGACCCGCTTCAGGGGCGCTCACCGTCCCCGTCCGCCGCGCTCTCGCCCCTGCCCGCCGCGTGCGGGCGCGTGTCGTGCCTGCCCGTGGCCGCCGCCCGGGAGGGACGGGGGCGGGTCCGGTCCGTCCGCGCGGTCCCGGGGCGGTCGCCTCCGGAGGGGGTGCGTGGGCGTACGATCGCGGCGCCCGGCTGGCGGGCGTGCGCCCTGGCGCGGCGTCGCACGCCGTGCGCCGACGCGGCGCTGCGCGGGGCGGGGACGTGCGAGCGGCGCCGACGGTCCGGCGGCGGGGTGGACGAGCGTTCGTCCTGCTCGCCCTGCACGGCCGCGCCGCCGCGCCCGTCACCGCCCGGATTACCGCTTCCCGTGCCCGCTCCGCCCTTCCTCCCCTCGCGCAGACAGCGGCGGACGGACTCGGGATCGAGGCCCTCGTTGCACGCCTGGTGCAGCAGCCGGGCGAAGAGGTAGTCGGGGTCCGCGCCCAGGGCCATGGCCAGTGCCTCCCGTGCCTCCAGTTCGTCACCGGTGGACCAGGCGACCCAGCCCGCGAGAGTGAGGGGCGCCGCGGCGTGCTCGCCGTACGGCCCGACGCAGCGACGTGCCAGGGCCCGCCAGAGGCGCATCGCGGGGGCCGCCTCGTCGCCCTCCATCCACGCGGCCGCGCGGTCACGTGTCGTACGGTCCTGGAGCCCGAGGATCAGTGCGGCGGCCTCCTCGTGCCCGAGCAGGTGGTCGTCGCGCAGGTCCTCGGCCGGGACGCCGGAGACGGGCGGGGCCGCGGCAAGACGTCGCATGACCCGCTCCGCCGTCCCGAGCGTTTCCTCGGCCACCTCCGCGCGGCCGGCGGCGTCCAGGATCCGGGAGACCAGCGTCGCGGCGGCCGCGTCCAGGGCGGCGGTCTGCTCGGCCGCCGCCGCGTCCTCCCGGGGAAGCATCCTGGCCCGCAGCTCGCGCAGCGTGCCGCGCACCTGGATGCCGGCGTAGGTGGCCGCCGCGGCCACCACCGACGTACCCGGGAGCCCCATGGGGAGGCCCTCCGCGGGGCAGCATGCCTCCTCGTCGCAGCAGTACGACCAGAAGCGTCCCGCCGAGATGCACAGGGCCTCGACGACGGGCACGTCGAGGGCACCGCACTCGACACGCAGCTTCTGGGCCAGCGGCCGCAGCCGCTCCATCACCTCCCGTCCGGTTTCGCCGGGGCCCGGCTCCTGGCAGAGGTAGGCGACCATCTGCTCGGGTCGCGCCCCTCGCCGCTCGCTCCCGGTCACCAGGCCGTGGACCAGTTGCCCGGCCGCGCCCGCCCAGTCGTCCGGGTTGGCCGGGATGCCCAGGCGCGCGCGACCGCCGAAGCGGCCCCGCCCGTCCCTGTCCCGCAGGGCGGCCAGGACGATGCTGTCCTCCGGGCGGTAACCGAGCAGGTACGGCAGGGCGTCGGCGAGTTCGGCGGGGGTGCGCAGGGTGACCTGCTGTTCGTCCCCGGGGCTGCCCTGCGGGGCGCGGTCCGGATGCCTGGGGCCCGGGATGTCACCGTTCTCGTGGGATCCGGTCGTTTCACTGTGGTTCGTCATGACTCGACGATCTCGCGGATCGGCGAATCCCGCTGAGCCCTGTGGATAACTCTCGGCAGGGACACATCACTTCACCCGGTCCGGCGGCACGACGGCTTCGCGACGCGGTGTCCTCGGCTCTATCCCGCCAGCGCCAGGACCAGCGGGAGCACCTGGTCGGCGCCCGCCCGGCGCAGAAGGCGTGCGCCCACCGCCAGGGTCCAGCCGGAGTCGGTGTAGTCGTCGACGAGCAGGACGGGGCCGGAAGTCCCCGCCAGGGCCGTGGCGAGGTCGTCCGGCACGGTGAACGACTCCGCCAGGGCGCGCAGCCGCTGGGCGGAGTTGCTGCGGTGGGCGGCGTGCTCGTCGGCGTGGGCGGTGTGGGCGAGGTGGCCCAGCATCGGAAGCCTGCCGATGCGTGCCACGCCTTCGGCCAGTGAGGAGACCAGTTGGGGCCGCGTGCGGGAGGGCATCGCGACGACGCCCACGGGCCTGGCCACCGCGTCGGGAGAGCCGTCGGCCCAGCCGCCCGGGGAGCGGGCCCAGTCGGCCAGCACCGTCACCACTGCGTCCAGCACGTCGCCCGGGACCGGTCCGTCCGCCGCCTGCGCCGACAGTAGCGGGCGCAGCCGGTTGCCCCAGCCGATGTCCGACAGCCGTCCCAGCGCCCGCCCGGTGAGGGCCTGCTGGCCCGCGGGGATGCGGCCCTTGAGGTCCATGCCCACCGCGGCGAGCCCGGTCGGCCACATCTTGCGCGGCTCGACCTCCGCACCAGGACGCTCCAGTTCGCCCGTCGCCGCCGCCAGGGCCGCGGACGGGACGGCCGGGTCGAGCCAGGGGCCGGCGCAGGTGTCACAGCGGCCGCACGGAGTCGCCTTCTCGTCGTCGAGCTGTCGCTGCAGGAACTCCATCCGGCACCCCGTGGTCGCCACGTAGTCCCGCATGGCCTGCTGTTCCGCCTGCCGCTGCCGCGCCACCCACGCATACCGCTGCGCGTCGTACGTCCATGGCTCGCCCGTGGCGGTCCAGCCTCCCTTCACCCGCTTGACCGCGCCGTCCACGTCCAGGACTTTCAGCATCGTCTCCAGGCGTGAACGCCGCAGGTCCACCAACGGTTCGAGGGCCGGGAGCGACATCGGCCGCCCCGCCTCCGCCAGGACCGCCAGCGTGCGCCGCACCTGCTCCTCCGGAGGAAAGCCCACGGAGGCGAAGTACGCCCAGATCGCCTCGTCCTCCCGTCCCGGCAGCAGCAGGACGTCGGCGTGGTCCACACCGCGTCCCGCACGCCCCACCTGCTGGTAGTAGGCGATGGGCGACGACGGCGAGCCCAGGTGCACCACGAAGCCCAGGTCGGGCTTGTCGAAGCCCATACCCAGCGCCGAGGTCGCCACGAGCGCCTTCACGCGGTTCGCCAGCAGGTCCTCCTCCGCCTGCAACCGGTCGGCGTTCTCCGTCTTCCCGGTGTACGAGGCGACCGGGTGTCCGCGCTGCCGCAGGAACGACGCGACCTCCTCCGCCGCCGCCACGGTCAGGGTGTAGATGATCCCGGAACCCGGCAGATCACCCAGCCGCTCCCCCAGCCAGGCCAGCCGGTGCGCCGCGTCGGGCAACTGGAGCACGCCCAGCCGCAGGCTCTCGCGGTCCAGCGGGCCCCGCAGGACCAGCGCGTCCTCACCGCCCGTGCCCAACTGCTCGGCCACGTCGGCCGTGACCCGCGCGTTGGCGGTCGCGGTGGTGGCCAGCACCGGCACCCCGGCCGGCAACTCGGCCAGCATCGTGCGCAGCCGGCGGTAGTCCGGGCGGAAGTCGTGACCCCAGTCGGAGATGCAGTGCGCCTCGTCCACCACGAGCAGTCCGGTCGTGGCCGCGAGCCTCGGCAGCACCTGGTCCCGGAAGTCCACGGAATTGAGGCGTTCCGGGCTTACGAGGAGGACGTCGGTCTCGCCCCGCTCGACCTCCCCGTAGATCGTTTCCCATTCCTCGGGGTTGGCCGAGTTGATCGTGCGCGCCCGGATCCCCGCCCGTGCCGCCGACTCCACCTGGTTGCGCATCAGCGCCAGCAGCGGCGAGACGATCACCGTGGGGCCCGCCCCACGCCGGCGCAGCAGTGCGGTGGCGACGAAGTACACGGCCGACTTGCCCCAGCCGGTGCGCTGCACCACCAGAGCACGGCGGTGCTCCTCCACCAGGGCCGCCACCGCCCGCCACTGGTCCTCCCGCAGCCGCGCCGACCCCTCGTGATCGCCGACCAGCTCCGCGAGGACGGCATCGGCTTCGGTACGGAGTTCCACGTGGTCCATATCCCCATGCAACCCGATGGCACTGACAATCGGCGAATCCGCGGCGGTCCGATCGCGTGCCCGTCCCGTGCGTCGCCCGGCGGCACTCCGGGTAGGGATATAGGAGGCAGATCAGCCGATAAAGGGCCCCGGCCCCAATTGCTCGTTGCCGCAACCCAGTTCGACAGGAAGAATTGAAGTCCGCTCCCCGCACGGTCCTTCCGTGCTCCGGCAGGGCTTCGCTGCGGTGCGCGCTCCCCGAATCCGACCCTGCCCGCAGTGTGGGCGCGTAGCCGAAGGGAGGAACGTGACCTTCGGATTCGCTCCGTCCTCGGCGGCCTCGCTTTCGTCGTCCGCCGCTTCCGCCACTCGCATGCTCGAACCGGCGGAGTGGGCCGCCGCCGGAATCCCGCTGCTGCGCAATCCCCGGGAGGTCGTCAGCGGGCTGCACTCACGGCACCGTCCCGCACCGGCGACGGCGGTCGTGGCCGTACTCGACCCGGACGAACGACTGCGCGCCAGCGCCTCGTTCACCAGCCGCCGCTCCCCGGCCGACGGCTGGGTGTTCCGCAACGCGCTGCTCTCCCAGCTTCGCCGCGTCATCCCGCACGACCTGCGGCGCCGCACCCCGGTGCGCACCGCCGTGCTGCTCTACTGCCGTGAGGGCGACGCCCGTTGGACGCAGGAGGACGGCGCGTGGATGTGGGGCCTGCGAGACGCGTGCACGCTGCACGGGCTGCGCTGCGGCGCGTACATCACGCTGACGCGGGACGGCTGGCAGGTGCTCGGCGAGGGCCGCGGCGGGCGGCGGCCCAACGCGGCATCGGCTCCGGAGCCCTTCGCCACTGCGGAGGCACCTCCTCCGCCCCCGCGCACCGGCGGTGTCGCCTCGGACGTGCTGCGCCGCGCGGCGGCCCGCTGAACACCGGCGGGCCCGGGGCCACGACGCACTCGTCCGCGCCCGAGCGGTGACACGGCTCGCCCGTGCCCCGGACCGTACGCGGCTTGCGCCCCGGACCGCAGCGGAACCCGGCGTCACCGGTACGCCGCTCAGGCCCGGACTGCCGGCTCGTCCACCGGTCCCGCGCGTCGGGCCGAGCCCGTGCAGCGCGTCGTGATCGGATCGCACAACGCGCCGTGGCATCGGGGCACGCGAGGCGCCGGAGCCGACCCTGACCCTGCACGGGGACTGCGGCCCGACGCCCCTGGTGTCACCCCTGCGGCCGCCGCGCTCGGCGAAGCCTGCTCAGACGCCGGCGCCCAGTACCGAGTTGATCCGCTGCGGGTCACCGCAGACGATCAGCAGGGCGCCGGCCCGGGAGTGGGCCACGGTGAGGGCGGTGACGGCGGCGGCCTCGGGACCGCCGTTGAGCGCGACCACGACCACGGCCCGCGCCGCGGCACGGTCCGCGACGGCGGCGTCCGCGTAGAAGACGTCGTCGCCCGCGTCGTGCTGCGCCCAGTAGGCGGCATCGCCGAAGGACAGTTCGTGTGCCGCCCACGGGTGAGGGTCGCCGGTAGTGATCACCAGCACGTCACCGGGGGTACGGCCCGAGTCCAGCAACAGGTCCACGGCCTCTTCGGCGGCGTCGAGCGCACCGTCGGGCGTGGCCGGGATCAACTGGATCTGGGGAGCGGCGGCCGTGGCGGCCGGGGTGGCCGGTCCCGAGGGTCCGGGTTTGGCCACGGCCGTATCGCGCGGGGCGCGTTGCGCCGGCGGGGCCGGCCGCACCGGGCCGGGACGGCCGGGGCGCGGCGGAGCCGCGGGACGGGGGCCGGGTACGGGGCGGGGGGTCGGCGCGGTGCGGCCACTGGCCGGAGTGGCGCGGGGACCCTGGGCCTTCTCGTGAATCTGAGGCTCCTCGGGAATGAGAGGCATGAGCTGATGTTTATCAAACGTTGGTGCGGCTCGCGTCGGCGGGTGGCACATGCTGCGAGCCGAACCGTCAGAAGTCGAAGCCAAGCTGGCCTTCGATTTCCGGAGCGCTTCCGTCCACCCAACTGCGGACCTTCTTGAGGTGCCGCCACTGGGGCAGCGCATCAAGATACGCCCACGACAACCGGTGGTGCGGGGTGGGGCCCCGCTCCTCCAGTGCGGCCTTGTGCACGGGCGACGGATACCCGGCGTTGTCCGCAAATCCGAAGTCTGCATGGTCGACACCCAGTTCGGCCATCATTTTGTCGCGCTGAACCTTGGCGAGCACCGAGGCCGCCGCGACAGCCACGCAGGACTGATCACCCTTGATCACCGTACGAACCCGCCACGGCGCCCCGAGATAGTCGTGCTTGCCGTCGAGGATGACGGCTTCGGGGCGGACCGGGAGGGTCTCCAGGGCCCGCACCGCCGCCAGGCGCAGCGCGGCCGTCATGCCCAGCGCGTCGATCTCCTCCGGAGAGGCGTGCCCCAGGGCGTAGGACGTGACCCAGGTACGCAACTCCACGGCGAGTTCGGTGCGCCGCTTGACGGTGAGCAGCTTGGAGTCGGTCAGGCCGGCCGGCGGGCGGCGCAGTCCGGTGATCGCGGCACAGACGGTGACCGGACCGGCCCACGCACCGCGCCCCACCTCGTCGACACCGGCAATGATCTTCGCTCCGGTCGTGGCGCGAAGGGAGCGCTCGACGGTGTGAGTAGGTGGTTCGTACGGCATGGCGCCCCTAGCCTACGCCGCCGCGTTCGCCGCGCGACACCCCGGTCGCCCGGAGCGGACCCGGTCCGCCCCGGGGCCGGGTCAGGAACCGTCGGGACGCAGCAGCGGGACCATCAACTGGTCGATCAGATCCTCGAGCTCGCGATCCGTCCATTCACTTGCACAAATCTTCGACCGATACATCATCATCGCCGGGATCGCGTCGAAGACGTATCCGTTGGCCGCGTCACGACGGACTTCCCCGCGCTCCATTCCGCGGTTGATGACCTCGCAGATCATCGTGAGCGTCGGTTCCACGACACCCTTGGTGATCACCGCGTAGAAGCGCTCGGCCTGCGTGCTGTCGCATTCGTGAATGACCGAACGCAGGGCGAATCCCGGCCTGGAGAACATCGCGTCACGCGCCCTTCGGCACAGCTCCAGCAGATCCTCGCGCACGCTCCCGAGGTCGGGAACCGTGTCGAAGTCCGGCAGGCCGGAGCGCAGCGCGTCCGCCACGAGGTCCTCCTTGGAAGGCCAGCGGCGGTAGACGGCCGCCTTGCCCGTCTGCGCGCCGGCGGCCACGCCTTCCATCGTCAGCCCGTTCCAGCCGACGGTGCCGAGCTGGTCCAGCGCGGCCTCGAGGATGGCGCGCTCCAGGACCGCGCCACGCCGACGGGACGGCGTCTGGGGGGAGGCGGCCGCCCAGTGCGAAGCAACCATGTCGCACGTCTCCAAAAGCGGTGAAAAGGGGTATTCGGGGACAAGGTGCGTGTCGTGCGGTCGTGACGGGGGACGGAACGCGCGACACCCTCAATAAGTGAACGGTTGCGTTCACTGTCGCCGAGTCACTAACGTTGCGGCAACAGTGAACGCGAGCGTTCACTAAGTGATCCGTGGGGGACACATCGTGACAACCTCTTCTCTGCTCAATGACCGAAAGCCTGGGGCGGCCCGCCGGGAGGGGCATCCCGGCATCGCACTCGCCGTCATCGCGGCCTGCCAACTCATGGTCGTACTCGACGCGACGATTGTGAACATCGCGCTCCCGCACATTCAAAACGCTCTCAAGTTCAGCACCACCGACCTCACCTGGGTCGTCAGCGCGTACACGCTCACCTTCGGCGGCCTGCTCCTGCTCGGCGGCCGAGCCGGTGACATCCTCGGCAGGCGCCGGGTCTTCATGACCGGCATCCTGCTGTTCACCTTCGCGTCGCTGATCGGCGGCTTCGCACAGGAACCCTGGCAGTTGCTGGCGGCGCGGGTCCTTCAGGGCATGGGAGGCGCGATCGCGTCGCCCACGTCGCTGGCCCTCATAACGACCACCTTCCCCGAGGGGCCGGAACGCAACCGGGCCTTCGGTGTCTTCGCCGCCGTCTCCGCGGGCGGCGGCGCCATCGGCCTGCTGGCGGGCGGCATGCTCACCGAGTGGCTCGACTGGCGCTGGGTGCTCTTCGTCAACGTGCCGATCGGTGTGCTGATCGCCGTCCTCGCGCCGCTCTACATCAGCGAGTCCGAACGGCACTCCGGCCGCTTCGACATAGCCGGGGCGGTGACCTCCACCGCGGGCATGGCCTCTCTCGTCTACGGATTCATCCGGGCCGCGGACGAGGGCTGGCGGGACGGCCTGACCGTCGGCTCCTTCGCGGCCGCCGCGGTTCTCCTGCTGGCCTTCGTCCTCATCGAGCAGCGGGCCAAGGAACCGATCACGCCGCTGAAGATGTTCGCCGACCGCAACCGCTCCGGCACGTATGTGATCATGCTGAGCCTGGCCGCGGCGATGTTCGGCATGTTCTTCTACATCGTGCTGTTCGTGCAGAACGTGCTCGGCTACACGCCCATCCAGGCCGGTCTGGCCTTCCTGCCGGTCACGGTCGTGATCGCGATCGGTGCGGGTGTGTCGCAGAGGTTCCTCCCCGTCTTCGGCCCGAAGCCGTTCATGATCGCGGGTTCGACGCTCGCGGCGATCGGGCTCGGCTGGCAGGCCCTCATCAGCTCCGACAGCTCCTATGTCGGCGGCGTCCTGGGACCGATGCTGATCTTCGGCCTCGGTATGGGGCTGAACTTCGTGACGCTGACGCTGACCGCGGTCTCCGGGGTCGCCCCGCACGAGGCGGGCGCGGCGTCCGGGCTGCTCAACGCGATGCAGCAGGTGGGCGGATCGATCGGCCTCGCCATCCTGACGACGGTCTTCGGCACGGCCAGCAAGGACGAGGCGGAAAAGCAGATCCCGGACTTCCTCACCAACGGTTCGCCCGAACAGAAGGCGCAGTTCGCCCAGACGCACCAGTTGCCGGCGCCCTGGTCCCACGACGTACTGGCACAGGGCATCTCGGCCGCCTTCGTCCCGGCCGCCGCCATGGCCGTACTCGCGCTGGCCACGGCGTGGCTGGTGATCCGGGTGCGCAGGAGCGACCTGGAGGCCCTGTCCGGCTCGGCCGGTCCGGGCGTGGGCTGACCCCACCAGACCGCGGACCGAGCGGGTACCACCGGCGGGCGTCTCGCACGCCCGCCGGAAGCACCAGGCACACAGGAGCACGGCGAACACCGACAGCGCCTCCATGACCACCTCCCTCACGTCCGTCCCGTGCCGGCACGGGACGGACGCCCCGCACAGCGGTTGTCATGACAACGGACGGGCGAACACGGAGAGTTCCCGTCGCACACGGAGAGTTCCGTTCGGCGCCTCGGAACCCGTCAGTCCGTGCGGGACCTCGGAGACCGTCAGACCCTGCGGGACCTCGGAGACCGTCAGACCGACGCCGTCATCCAGGCGGGCAGCGCCTCGACCCGCTCCGTCCACTCCGCCGGCGGCGCCCCCGCCTCACCGGCCGCGACCACCCCGCCCACGATGGCGCAGGTCGTGTCCACGTCTCCGCCGACCTGCGCGGTCGTCCAGAAGGCGGTCTCGTACCGCCCCAGCGCGCGGGCAGCGGACCAGAGGGCGAAGGGCACCGTGTCGTGTGCGGTCGTACGACGACCGCAGCCCAGGACCGCCGCGACCGTGGCCGCGTCGCCGTAGTCGAGCATGTCCCGGGCGCGGCGCAGCCCGGCACCCACCGCGCTCTTCGGAACGAGCGAGATCACCCCGTCGAGGAGCACGTGCGCCGGGGGCGGCCCGGCCGGGTCCGCGGCCAGCGCCGCGGCCGCCGCGACGGCCATGGCCCCGACCACCGCTTCACGGTGCTGGTGCGTCGGGTAGGCGGAGATCTCCGCCTGGTGGGTCGCCTGCTCCGGATCGTCCGCGTACCAGGCCCCCAGCGGAGCGATGCGCATGGCCGCGCCATTGCCCCAGGACCCCTGGCCGTTGAACAGCGCCGCGGCCAGCTCGCGCCAGTCGCCGCCTTCCCGGACCAGCCGGAGCAGCCGGTTGACCGCGGGACCGTACCCCCGGTCGAAGTCGTGGTGCCGGGCGAAGGAGAGGGCCAGCGCGTCCTGGTCGATGCGGTGGTGGGCGGCCAGGACCGAGACCACGGAACAGGCCATCTCCGTGTCGTCCGTCCACTGCCAGGTGCCGGGCGGCAGCTCGCGCCGCCCCAGCAGCGGATAGTTCGCGGGAACGAAGAACTGTGAGCCCAGCGCGTCCCCCACCGCCAGTCCGCGCAGGCTGGAAAGGGCGCGGTCCAGGCGCCCGTGAGGAGAAGAATGAGCGGTCATCGCCCTGCCACTCTATCCGGTGATCCCGTACGGTTCCGGATCTCGCCAGCGTTCAAAGGGCCGGTCAAGGGTGTACTTGCCGTCCTCGCCGAGAACGAGCATCCGCATCTCGGCGTTCCCGGGGTTGGACAGCGACTCGAACTCCGCGACCGTCCAGTGGAACCACCTCATGCAGAACAGCCGCATGGCGAGTCCGTGGGTCACCAGGAGCACGTTCGGCGGGTGGTCGGGGTCCTCGAAACTGCGGAACAGGCTCTCCAGGAAGTTGCCGACGCGGTCGTACACGTCCGCACCGGACTCGCCCTGCGCGAAGCGGTAGAAGAAGTGCCCGTAGGCGTCCCGGTAGGCCTTCTGCAACCGCACGTCGTCGCGGTCCTGCCAGTTGCCCCAGTCCTGCTCGCGCAGCCGGGGCTCCTCCCGTATCCGTATGAGGTCCGGATCCAGGTGGAAGGCGCGGAGTGTCTCGTGGGTGCGGCGGTACGGGGAGACGTAGACGCTGATCCGCTCGCGGCCGAACACCTCGCGCAGCCCCTTGCCGGTCTCCTCGGCCTGCTCCCGGCCGCGGTCGGTGAGGGCCAGCGCGTGGTCGGGCTCGCGCTCGTACACGGTGTCATCGACGTTGCCGACCGACTCGCCGTGCCGGACAAGAACGATGCGCCGTGGTCGTGCCATGCCAGAACCCTAGATCGAGTCGGCCGGAATCAGGCACTCGTACGGCCCCGTACGGCGTACGTCACACAGTCTCCACACCTGGCCGAGACCGGGCGGGGCCCGGGCCTCAAACGGTCCAGGAGGGCTCCAGTTGCACGATGTCGCCGGTCAGGGCCGCGATGTCGGCCTCCGTCTGGGCGCGCAGGGCGAGCCTTTCCACTCGCTCGGTGCGGTACTTCCCGTGTTCGGCGGCCGACAGCCACATGGACAGGACGAGGTACTCGTTGTAGCCGTCCCCGGGGGCCTCGCCGAACAGGCCGCGGATCATGCCCGGCGAGCCGGCCATCGCCGGGTTCCAGACCTTCTCCTGCATGAGGACGTAGTGCTCGGACCGCTCCTCGTGGACCCGGCACAGCGCCACGCGCAGCAGGTCGGCGTCGTGGAAGCGCGGCTCGAAGCCGGTCTTCACGTCGAAGCGGTGGTCGAAGAGCCGCACCTGGGCGTCCTTGAAGGTGCCCACCTGCGCCGACGCCAGTCGGTCGTGGGAGCGGGCCATGAAGGAGTCGTAGAAGGCACGGCTCTCCCAGAAGGCGAAGACGTGCGCCACGTCCGGCCGCGCCCTGCTCCAGCCACCCCCTTGTCCCCGGAAACCCGGCTCCCCCGGAAGCCCCGCCCACTTCCGCTGCCCCCGTTCGAAACCGCGGCGGTCCACCACGGTGCAGCGAATCCACTTGACCAGCACCGCGCCATGGTAAGGCCAGGAAACGGGGCACCGGTGGCTCTCCGGCGGACCGCTTGCCCGCACCGTGGTCCCGGTGCGTGGCAGGATGGACAACCGGCCGTCACCGTCCGGCAGTTCGGGTGGCCGGACAGGGCGGGGGACCTGGGAAGGGGAAGTCTGTGAACGGCCTCAGCAAGGGCATGCGCAAGGTCGAGGTCGCACTGCGGTGGGACCCGAGTCCGGCGGGACAGCCGGCCGCCGACCTGGACCTCGTCGCCGGAACCTATCCGGCCGGCGATCCGTACGGCAGCCCCGCCTACGTGGTGCATTTCGACAGTCGCTCACCCGACGGCACGATCTACCTCAACCGGGACAGCAAGGACGGCAAGGGCTTCGGTTTCGACGAGGTCATGACGCTGGAGCTGGAACGGCTCGACGCCCGGTACGCGCGCGTGGTGGTGGGCGTCGTCATCCAGCAGCACACCGAGGGCCGGACGTTCGCCGACGTGGCCAACCCGGGCCTGCGCATCCGTGAGGGATACACGGACCTGGCCTCGGAGGACTTCGGCGGCGTCCGGGGGGCCACCGCGGCCACGGTCGCGGAATTCGTCCGGGACGAGACGGGGGCCTGGGGCTTCCGGGCCGGCGTGCACGGGTTCGAGGGGGATCCCGCGGCCTTCACCCGGGTGATGGGCCAGGCGCACCGGCCTTGACGGTGCGGGTGCATGAGTAAGGGGCGACCCCCATGGCGGTCGCCCCTTACTCATGAGCCGCTACGGACGGTCGCGCTCAGCTGCAACCGCTGGTCGAGCCGCAGCCCTCGCAGATGTAGCAGGAACCGGCGCGCTGCATCTTCGTGCCGCAGGAGAAGCACAGCGGGGCGTCGGCCTGGATGCCCAGCTGCATCTCCACCAGCTCGGCGCTGGTGTGCGCCTGCTGCGGAGCGGGCTTGGCAGCCTCGGCCTCGGCCTTCGGCGTGGCGACGGCCTTCACCTGGGCGAGCGGCGCCGACTGGGCCAGGCCCTCGACGTCCAGCTCGTCGTCGGACGGCTCGTACGAGCCCGTCTCCAGGTGGCGCTGGCGCTCCTCGGCGGAGTGGATGCCGAGCGCGGAGCGGGTCTCGAAGGGCAGGAAGTCCAGCGCCAGACGACGGAAGATGTAGTCGACGATCGACTGGGCCATCCGCACGTCCGGGTCGTCCGTCATGCCGGCCGGCTCGAAGCGCATGTTGGTGAACTTCGAGACGTACGTCTCCAGCGGCACGCCGTACTGGAGGCCGACCGAGACCGCGATGGAGAAGGCGTCCATCATGCCCGCGAGGGTCGAGCCCTGCTTGGACATCTTGAGGAAGACCTCGCCGAGACCGTCGTCCGGGTAGGAGTTGGCGGTCATGTAGCCCTCGGCGCCGCCGACGGTGAAGGACGTGGTGATGCCGGGGCGTCCCTTCGGGAGGCGCTTGCGGACCGGGCGGTACTCGACGACCTTCTCGACCGTCTCGCGGATGGCCGCCTCGGTCTTCTCGGTGATCTCCGCCTTCTCCGCGTCCTTGACCGACTTGGTCTTGGCGGACAGGGGCTGGCCGACCTTGCAGTTGTCGCGGTAGATGGCGAGCGCCTTGACACCCATCTTCCAGGCCTCGAAGTAGACCTCCTCGACGTCCTCGACGGTGGCCGACTCGGGCAGGTTGACCGTCTTGGACAGGGCGCCGGAGATCCACGGCTGGATCGCGGCCATCATGCGGACGTGGCCCATCGCGGAGATGGAGCGCTCGCCCATCGCGCAGTCGAACACCTCGTAGTGCTCGTGCGCGAGACCGGGGGCGTCGACCACGTTGCCGTGCTCGGCGATGTGGGCGACGATCGCCTCGATCTGCTCCTCCTGGTAGCCCAGGCGGCGCAGGGCCTGCGGGACGGTGCCGTTGACGATCTGCATCGAGCCGCCGCCGACCAGCTTCTTGAACTTGACCAGGGCGAGGTCGGGCTCGAGGCCGGTGGTGTCGCAGGACATCGCGAGACCGATGGTGCCGGTCGGGGCGATGACGGATGCCTGCGAGTTGCGGAAGCCGTTCTTCTCGCCGAGGCGGAGCACATCCTGCCAGGCCTCCGTGGCGGCGGCCCAGATCGGCGTGTCGAGGTCGTCCATGCGGACGGCCTTGGCGTTCTCGTCGGAGTGCTGCTTCATGACCCGCAGGTGCGGCTTGGCGTTGCGGGCGTAGCCGTCGTACGGGCCGACGATCGCGGCGAGTTCGGCGGAGCGGCGGTACGACGTGCCGGTCATCAGGGAGGTGATGGCACCGGCCAGCGCGCGGCCGCCGTCGGAGTCGTAGGCGTGGCCGGTCGCCATCAGCAGGGCGCCGAGGTTGGCGTAGCCGATGCCGAGCTGGCGGAAGGCGCGGGTGTTCTCGCCGATCTTCTGGGTCGGGAAGTCCGCGAAGCAGATGGAGATGTCCATCGCGGTGATGACGAGCTCGACGACCTTGGAGAAGCGCTCGGCGTCGAAGGACTGGTTGCCCTTGCCGTCGTCCTTCAGGAACTTCATCAGGTTCAGCGAGGCGAGGTTGCAGGACGTGTTGTCCAGGTGCATGTACTCGCTGCACGGGTTCGAGCCGTTGATGCGGCCGGACTCCGGGCAGGTGTGCCAGGCGTTGATCGTGTCGTCGTACTGGATGCCGGGGTCGGCGCAGGCCCAGGCGGCCTCGGCCATCTTGCGGAAGAGCGCCTTGGCGTCGACCTCCTCGATGACCTCGCCGGTCATGCGGGACGTCAGGCCGAACTTGCCGCCGTCCTGCACGGCCTTCATGAACGTGTCGTTCACGCGGACCGAGTTGTTGGCGTTCTGGTACTGGACGGACGTGATGTCGTCGCCGCCCAGGTCCATGTCGAAGCCCGCGTCACGCAGGGCGCGGATCTTCTCCTCCTCCTTCACCTTGGTCTCGATGAAGTCCTCGATGTCGGGGTGGTCGACGTCGAGGATGACCATCTTGGCCGCGCGGCGGGTGGCGCCGCCGGACTTGATGGTGCCGGCCGAGGCGTCGGCGCCGCGCATGAAGGAGACCGGCCCCGAGGCGTTGCCGCCGGAGGAGAGCAGTTCCTTGGAGGAGCGGATCCGGGAGAGGTTCAGGCCGGCGCCCGAGCCGCCCTTGAAGATCATGCCCTCTTCCTTGTACCAGTCGAGGATCGACTCCATGGAGTCGTCGACGGACAGGATGAAGCAGGCCGAGACCTGCTGCGGCTGGGGCGTGCCGACGTTGAACCACACCGGGCTGTTGAAGCTGAAGATCTGGTGCAGGAGGGCGTAGGCCAGCTCGTGCTCGAAGATCTCGGCGTCGGCGGGCGAGGCGAAGTACTTGTTGTCCTCACCGGCCTTCCGGTACGTCTTCACGATGCGGTCGATGAGCTGCTTGAGGCTCACCTCGCGCTGCGGGGTGCCCACGGCGCCCCGGAAGTACTTGCTGGTGACGATGTTGACCGCGTTCACCGACCAGAACTCGGGGAACTCGACGCCACGCTGCTCGAAATTGACCGAGCCGTCGCGCCAGTTGGTCATGACGACGTCACGACGCTCCCAGGCCACCTCGTCGTAGGGGTGGACGCCGGGAGTGGTGTGGACGCGCTCGACGCGGAGTCCCTTGCCCGCCTTGGTGGCCTTGGCTCGGGAACTCCGTGCCGGACCGCTCGCCGTCTCTGTCATGCCGCCTCCCTGTACGGGCGAAAACGCCCTGAAGTGCCCCGATTGTTCCCGTGGGCACGGTGTTCTGTCTGGTGTTGCGGGCATCTCTCGCTGCGCCCGCAACAGGTCTCTGCTCGCCGCCGTCCGGCCGGGCCCGGGCGCCGAAGTCCGGGTCCGGCCCGCCGGTCAGTCGGCGGCGCCTGCGGGCTCGGGGACGTGTCCCGCCCCCGTGGACCCGCGGTCGTTCTCCTGGCTCCCCGCGCCGGCGTCGCCGCCTCCGCCGGGCCGCCCCGTCGTCTCCCTCAGTTCCGCGATCGCGGCCTCGAAGTCCTCGAGCGAGTCGAACGCCCGGTAGACCGAGGCGAATCGCAGATAGGCGACGAGGTCGAGTTCCTGCAACGGTCCGAGGATGGCCAGCCCCACGTCGTGGGTGGTCAGCTCGGCGCTTCCGGTCGCCCGCACCGCCTCCTCGACCCGCTGGCCGAGCTGGGCGAGCGCGTCCTCGGTGACGGGCCGGCCCTGACAGGCCTTGCGCACACCGTTGATCACCTTGGTGCGGCTGAACGGTTCGGTGACCCCGGACCGCTTCACCACCATGAGCGAGCACGTCTCCACGGTCGTGAACCGGCGGGAGCAGTCGGGGCACTGGCGGCGCCTGCGGATCGACGTGCCGTCGTCGGTCGTACGGCTGTCGACGACACGGCTGTCGGGGTGCCTGCAGAAGGGGCAGTGCATGGACTCCGAACCCTCCTCACAGCAGACTCAACAGCCTCGAAAGGCCCTGTGAGCCCCTCGAAGCAGCCCCCAGCATAGGCGATCGCGACGGGCTCGAAGACCCGGGGGACCACAACTTGTGGGCTACAGATGCAATCCAACCACTAGATGTGGTGATTGGCTCAAACAAACACGCCGTGCACGCGTGTCGCGCCTGTGCGTGCGCGCCCGCACCGGGACGACCGGAAGCAATGCGGAGATACCGTGGGCGCCGCGAGGAGGGGACGTGGGACTACCGCAACAGATGGGAGCCCCACCCCGTCGAACGGGCTGCCGGATGGCAGACTGGGGCGACATCCCGGAGGTTGTCACCACGGCGGTGAAGAGTACAGCAATCAGCCCTTTTGTCCGCCAGGCACCACGGTAGCCATACACCCAGACATGCAATACGGGCGAGGGATTCGCGGTTTTTCACTCGAACGTGTGTTTGGCGCAACCTTTCGAAAGCTACTACCGTTGTGCAGCAGGGAGACCATCGAGAGGGGCCGACGTGACCACCACCGCCGACAGTGCCACCATCACTGCCCAGGAACGCCCCCAGGGCCGACCTGAGCCGGTACACGCGATGAGCGACGCCGCGCATCCCGAGGGGCACAAGCGCTCCCTGCCGGGGCGACCTCCCGGCATCCGGGCGGACAGCTCGGGGCTCACCGATCGCCAGCGCCGGGTGATCGAGGTCATCCGCGACTCGGTGCAGCGGCGTGGGTACCCGCCGTCGATGCGCGAGATCGGCCAGGCCGTCGGCCTCTCCAGCACCTCGTCCGTGGCACACCAGCTGATGGCACTGGAGCGCAAGGGCTTCCTGCGTCGCGACCCGCACCGCCCGCGGGCCTACGAAGTGCGCGGCTCCGACCAGGCGGCGTCGGTGCAGCCCACGGACACCGCCGGAAAGCCGGCCGCGTCGTACGTGCCGCTCGTCGGGCGCATCGCCGCCGGTGGCCCGATCCTCGCCGAGGAGTCCGTCGAGGACGTCTTCCCGCTCCCCCGGCAGCTCGTCGGCGACGGCGAGCTGTTCGTCCTCAAGGTCGTCGGCGACTCGATGATCGAGGCCGCGATCTGCGACGGCGACTGGGTCACGGTCCGCCGCCAGCCGGTCGCCGAGAACGGCGACATCGTGGCCGCGATGCTCGACGGCGAGGCCACCGTCAAGCGTTTCAAGCGCGAGGACGGCCACGTCTGGCTCCTCCCGCACAACGCGGCCTACGAGCCGATCCCCGGTGACGACGCGACCATCCTCGGCAAGGTGGTGGCCGTACTGCGCCGCGTCTGAGCGCCACGGCGGGCGGGTACGCGCGACAGCGCCCCGCCGATCCGACCGGGCCCCGGAACCTCTGCGCCGGTTCCGGGGCCCCGCGCTGTACCCGGGCCCCCGCCCCCTCAGTCGTCCTGCGTCTGCTCCTCGGTCCGCTCGGCCTCGGCGGCCTCGGCCTGCTTGGCCTTCGCGTCGATCGCGGCGAGCGACTTGCGGACCTGGTTGCGGTCCGTGGTGAACCAGAAATCGGGCAGGGACGCCTTCAGATAGCTCCCGTACCGGGCCGTCGCCAGCCGCTGGTCCAGTACGGCGACCACCCCGCGGTCGCCGGACGCCCGGACGAGCCGGCCCGCGCCCTGCGCCATCAGCAGCGCGGCGTGCGTCGCGGCGACCGCCATGAAACCGTTGCCCCCGGCCTCCTCCACCGCCTTCTGGCGGGCGCTCATGAGTGGATCGTCGGGACGCGGGAACGGGATCTTGTCCATGACGACGAGCTGGCAGCTCGGCCCGGGGACGTCGACGCCCTGCCACAGCGACAGGGTGCCGAAGAGGCAGGTCCGCGGATCGGCGGCGAAGTTCTTGATCAGCTCGCCCAGGGTCTCCTCGCCCTGGAGGAGGATCGGGTACTCCGGGATGCGCGAGCGCAGCTCCTCGGCGGCCATCTGGGCCGCGCGCATCGAGGAGAACAGCCCCAGCGTGCGGCCTCCCGCCGCCTGGATCAGCTCGGTCAGCTCGTCGAGCATGTCGCCGCGGTCGCCGTCCCGGGCGGGTCGGGCCAGGTGTTTGGCGACGTAGAGGATGCCCTGCTTGCGGTAGTCGAAGGGGGAACCGACGTCGACGCCCTTCCACTGGGGCACGTCGTCGCCCTCGGTGCCCTCGGGGGCGAGGCCCAGCGAGGCCCCGACGCCGTTGAAGTCGCCGCCGAGCTTGAGCGTCGCGGAGGTCAGGACCACCGAGCGGTCGGTGAAGAGCTTCTCCCGCAGCAGCCCCGAGACGGACATCGGAGCGACACGCAGTGAGGCTCCGAACCGGTCGTGGCGCTCGTACCAGACGACGTCCCACTCGGAGCCGTTCGTGATCCGCTCCGCCACGTCGTGCACGGACTCCACGGAGGCCAGCGCCTGCTTGCGGACCGCGTCCTCGTCCTGCACGGACTTGTCCCGGGTGCTGCCGATGGCCGAGATGACCGTACGGCAGGCGTCCCGCAGCGCCATCAGGGCGTAGCCCAGGTCCTCGGGGATCTCCTCGAGGCGGCCCGGGAGCGCCAGCTCCATCAGCCGCTCGAAGCCCTCGGCGGCGGTCTGGAGCTGGTCGGCGGCCTTCTCGTTGACCAGCTTCGCGGCTCGGCGCACCGCCCGGTTGACCTGGCCGGGGGTCAGCTCGCCGGTGGCGACGCCGGTGACCCGGGAGACCAGCTCGTGCGCCTCGTCGACGATCAGCACCTCGTGCTGCGGCAGGACGGGCGCGCCCTCGATGGCGTCGATCGCGAGCAGGGCGTGGTTGGTGACGACGACCTCGGAGAGCTTGGCGCGCTCGCGGGCCGTCTCGGCGAAGCACTCGGCGCCGTAGGCACACTTCGAGGCGCCCAGGCACTCCCGGGAGGAGACCGAGACCTGGGACCAGGCGCGGTCGGAGACACCCGGGGTGAGGTCGTCGCGGTCACCGGTCTCCGTCTCGCCGGCCCAGTCGCGCATCCGCAGCAGGTCCTGGCCCAGCCTGCTGGTGGGGGCGGCGGCCTCGAACTGGTCGAAGAGGCCCTCCTCCTCGTCCTGCGGGACGCCCTCGTGCAGCCGGTGCAGGCACAGGTAGTTCGACCTGCCCTTGAGCATCGCGAACTCCGGGCGGCGACGCAGCTTGGGGTGGAGCGCGTCGACCGTGCGGGGCAGATCCCGCTCGACGAGCTGGCGCTGCAGGGCCAGGGTCGCCGTGGCCACGACCACCCGCTCCCCGTGCGCCAGCGCGGGCACCAGGTAGCCGAGCGACTTTCCGGTGCCGGTGCCGGCCTGGACCAGCAGATGGGAGCCGCTGTCGATGGCTTCCTCGACGGCTTCGGCCATGGCCACCTGGCCGGGACGCTCCGTGCCGCCGACGGCGGCGACGGCGGCGTGCAGGAGTTCGGGGAGTGAGGGCTTCGTCATAGCGCGACCACCCTACGGCCCGGCACTGACAATCGGGGCGGCGAGGCGGCCGGCCGGGACGGAAATGGCGTGCCGGGACGCGGGAACGACGGCGTGCGGGACCGCTTGGACGGCGGGGATTGCGGCGGCACGGGGCACCGCGGTGACGGGCGGGACACGGGGGCCTCCTGGACGGGCTGCCTGCGGGCGTGGCGGGAGACGGCGAGGTGCGCCGCGCGTCACGGGGACTGCGGGCCCGTCCGTTCGCGGACCATGAGGGCGGCCCGCTTGCCCGGCAGGTCCACCTCGGCCGCCGGCCGGAACCCGGCGCCCAGGAACGCCGCGACGGACGCCCGGTTGCGGACGTCCGGTTCGGCGAGCACGCGCGTGCAGGCGGGGCGGTGCGCGAGGACGAGGCCGGCGACGGCCCTGATCAGCTCGGTGCCCCTGCCCCGGCCGCGGTCGGCGTCGTCGCCGATCAGCAGGTGGAGGCCGGTGTCGTGCGGGCGGACCGGGCAGTACCGGGCCAGCGGGTCGAGATCCGCCCGGTAGATCTCCCAGTAGCTCATCGGCACCCCGTCCAGCGTTCCGACGCACGGGACGCTGCGTCCGTCCCCGGTCACCTGGGCGCGCAGGTGCTCGGCGGTCACGCTGCGCGGTCCGGCCAGTTCCCAGTACGCGGCGACGGCGGGGTCGTTCATCCAGCGGGAGACGAGCGCGGCGTCCCGTTCGACGTCGGCGGGCACCAGGTGGAACACGCCGACGGGGGTGGTGACCGGCCCCCAGTCGGCGAGGCCGTCGAGGAGGTCGGCGCGCGCATGTGCCCCGGCCGCGTTCGCGCGGTCGTCGCCCGCGCCCCCGAGGAGCGCGAGGAACTCGTCCGGCAGGTGCAGGTCCAGGGTGTCGTCCGCGCTCGCGTCGGTGGGGTTCACGGGGTCACTCCTTCGGAAGAGCAGGCGCGCAGGGGATTGGCGACGGTGACGTAGACGGACTGGGTGTCCACCGGGCCGACGAGTTCGTCGAGGCCGTGCACCCGGGTGAGCAGGTTGGCCTTGCAGCGCAGGACCGGCGAGTCGAGGAGGCGGGCGGGCAGCGGACCTCCCAGGGGGGCCGGGCCGGCGGCCAGCCCGGCCAGGAAGCGGCGGAAGGCGGCCAGCAGTGTTCCCTCGTCGGCGAGCCCCTGGGAGCCGAAGGCGCCGACGAGTCCGAACACGTTGTTGACGGCGAGGTAGTAGGCGAAACGCTCGTCGGTGACGTCGTCGGCCACGAAGGTGTCGCTGTGTTCGCCGATGCCGGGCAGCCGGGCCTCCAGTTCCGCGCGGCGGGACTCGCGGAAGTAGTAACCCTGGTTGTCGCGGTAGCGGCCGCCCGAGGGCCAGCCCTCCGCGTCCAGCAGGACCAGGGTGTTCTGCTGGTGCGCCTCCAGCGCGATCCCCGTGTGGGCGTCCAGCCACAGGACGGGACGGACGACGTGGTGGAGGTAGCGCAGGAACCACTCGACGGCGACGGCTCCGCGCGGCCGGCCGGTCCGTGCGGCGAGCCGCGTGACGCACTCGGCCAGCCGGGAGCGCGCGGCCGTCCCGTCCGCCGTCCGGGCGTGCGGCCGGACCGCGGCGAGGGAGGCCACGCAGGAGACGTCGTCGGAGGGCCGGAAGGGGTTGTGCCGGACGACGACGTCGAGCCCTCGCACCGGCATGCCGTCCGCTGCGTCGACGGCGAGCCAGGCCGGGTCGCGGACGACGTCGAAGCCCGGGTGGGCCGCCTTCCACTGGCGGGACAGTCCGCGGCGCAGCAGCCGGTGCACCTCGACACCGCGGTGGAGTTCCTTGCGGAGGTTCTCCCGCCGGGAGTTGGTGATGTGCAGGGCCAGCGAGAGCTTGAGCATGGCGGGGGCGCCCGTGCGGTGGACGGTGCGCACGGAGGAGGTGGGGTGCCACGCCGTGCCGTGGGCGCCGAGGTCCCTGACCAGGCCGGCGTCCAGCAGCGCGGTCACCTCCGGCCGGTGCAGCACCGCGCGGAACTGCCAGGGGTGCAGGGGCAGCAGGGCGTAGCCTTCCGGCGGTGCCGGGCCGTCCGCGGCGAGGCGCGCGGTGAGCCGGGGGGCCGGAACCGGGCGGCCGCGTTCCGTCCAGGCCGAGTCGGTCGACAGTGCGCGGGGGTCGACGGCCAGCCAGTGCAGGGGGAAGGAACCGCGCAGCTCCGGGGAGTACCGGCGGGCTTCCGCCTCGGTGAGCCCCGCGCGGCTCTTGGGGGTGGGGTGCAGCGGGTGCCCGAGGACGAGCGCCTGTTCGGCGGCGAGGAAGAGGTCGGTTCCGCCGGGGTCCTGCGCGCCGCGGCGCCGGGCTCCTGGTCCGTCCGGGGGCGGTTCCGCGCGTTCCCGGAGGAACACGGCGGTGCGCCGGACGGAGTCGGCGACGCGCGCCACGAGGTCGGGACCCTCGGGCCCGGCGGCGCCGGCCGTCTCGCGTACGAGCAGCGCGGCGAGGGTGACCGCGTCCACGGGCGGCGCGGAGGCGGGCGCACCGGCCAGGCGCGGGGGGCCGAAGCGGTGCAGACCGGTCGGGGACCAGTAGCGGACCGGAACGGTCAGGGCGGTGCCGCAGGCCGGGAGCGGCACCCGGAGGAGGCCGTCGCCGGGGGCGGGCGCGCCGGTCTCGCGGGCCCAGCAGCGGATCAGGTTCTCCGTGGCCGCGGCATCGGCGGCGGCGTGCGGATCGAGGTGGTCGAGCGGGTCCGCCGGGGACGCCGTGGCCTGGGCCGGCACCGGCAGGGCCTCGGCGGCGGCCGGGGGCGCCGGGTCAACGGGGCCCCCGGGGGCGGGGGCGACCGCGGGGGCCGGTCCGGAGGCGGAGTGGGGGTGCAACGCGGGTCCTCCTGGCGTGCTGTGTCCGGGCGGTGGGTGTCATCGCGGGCCGCGCCCGGCGCGTATCGCGGTCGCGGCGCCGCAGCGGTGACGGTCCACGGCCCGCACGGCGTCGGCGAGCCGGTCCAGGACGGCCGACATCTGCTCCTCGGTGACGATGAGCGGCGGCAGCAGGCGTACGACGTTCGCGCCCGGCCCCGTGACGTCCACGATCAGCCCCCGGCGCAGACACTCCCGGCGGACGGCGGCGGCGAGCTGCGCGGGCGTGCCGGGCGTGCCGTCCGGTGACACCAACTCGATGCCGGCCATCAGACCCCGCCCGCGTACGTCACCGAGGCACGCGGACTCGGCGGCCAGGGCGCGCAGTCGGCCCAGCATCCGGCCGCCCAGTGCGGCGGCGTGCTCGGCGAGGCGGTGCTCGCGGACGTGGGCGAGGGTGGCGGCGCCCGCGGCCAGGGCGAGTTGGTTGCCCCGGAAGGCGCCGGCGCCGGTCCCTTCGGCGGGCGCGGTGACCGGACGGTCCGCGGTGGCGCCCAGGTCTTCGTGGTGGACCACCGCGGCCAGCGGCAGGCTGCCGCCGATCGCCTTGGCGAGGATCAGCACGTCGGGCGTGACCCCGCTGTGCTCGAACGCCCAGTAGGCGCCGGTCCGGCCGACGCCCGTCTCCCTCTCGTCGACGACGAGCGCGACGGCCTGTTCGGCGGTGCGGGCGCACAGACGCCGTACCAGGGCGTCCGCGGCGGGGAACACCCCGGCCTCGCTCCGGACCGGCTCCAGGAGGAGTCCCGCGGGCGGCTCCTGGCCGGCCTCTCCGTCGTGGGGGAACGGCCGGTCGGGGAACCGTTCGTCGGGGAACGGCTCGCCGGGGACGGAGATCACACGGGAGCGTCCGGTGGCGGCGCGCACCAGCGAGACGGCACAGGCGACCGGATCGGTTCCGGTGGGGCCGCAGAACCGCACGCGCGCGTGACCGGCGAGTCCGGGCGGCAGGGTGCGCAGCAGTTCGGTGACGAAGGCGTCCTCGACCGGGGTGGTGAGGTCCATGACGTGCAGGGGGGCACCGGAATCGAGCACCGCGCGGATCGCCTCCAGGACGACGGGGTGGTTGTGTCCCAGGGCCAGGGTTCCCCCGCCGGAGACGCAGTCCAGGTAGCGGCGGCCGTCGGCGCCCTCGATGGTGAGCCCCCGCGCGCGGACCGGTACGACCGGGAGAGCACGCGCGTGCGTCCGCGCGGGCCCGCCGCCCGCGGGCTTCCCCACCACGACCGGCCCCGCGTCCCCGCCTCCGGCCGCCCGGCTCCCGCCAGGGGTTCCCGCCACGTCTCGTCGACCTCCCGCTGTCCGGACGCGGCGGCGTGCCGGGCACTCCCGGGCCCGGGGGACCGCGTCCGGACAGCGGGCCCCCCACCGCTACCAACCGCGGACCGCTCACGGGGTTACGGCCCGCCCGAAGATCGTTGCCGCGTGGGGGACTTGGCGGCCCGCGGCGGCGGCGCGGCCGGGTCTCCCGGCCGCGCGGACGCCGCGTGCCAGGTCAGGCGGCTGTGTCCGAACCGTTGCCGTTCCGTCGGAACTCCCCCACAGCCACCGCATAGTGTGTGGTGCCGTTCCCGGTCCCCGTCGCTCGGCGGCGGACCGCGGGACCACGTTCGTTCACAGCAGGGGGAGTCAACACCATGCGATCCATACGGCCGTCGTTCACCACGCGCGGGCGCAGACACGGGCGGCGTGGAGCCCCCTCCACGGCCGCGGCCGTCGCGCTCGTCTCGGCGCTAGCGCTCACCGCCACCGCGTGCGAGGACGGCGACCCCGAGGCCGGCGGCGACGCCTCGGCCTCCGCCACCGCCGCCGCCGACGACGGCAAGGGCGGCATCCGGATCCCGGACCACATCAAGGACAAGCTCAAAGAGCACGGGATCGACGTCGACGACTGGAAGAACGGCGCCTGGAAGAACTGGAACAAGGACGACTGGCTGCGCGAGGCGCAGGACTTCGTCAACCCGATCATCGAGGGCCTGTGGGACCCGGACCGGATGCGGGACGCCGAGGAGCCGGACCAGGAGGTCGACGACAACGACATCTCCGGTGACCAGGGCGTCACCGACCCGGAGCCCGCCCCCGTCGAGGCGGAGGCCGTGCCGGCCAAGTACCACGACAACGCGGCCACGGCCGGCAAGCTCCTCTTCGACTCGCCCAAGGGCTCGATGGTGTGCTCGGCGACCGTGGTGAAGGACCCGGCCCACCCGGGCAAGTCCAACATGGTCTGGACGGCCGGTCACTGCGTGCACGCCGGCAAGAGCGGCGGCTGGTACCGCAACATCGCCTTCGTCCCGTCGTACAACGACGCCGACATGTCGGTCGCCGAGCTGCAGAACGCCACCAAGGAGGAGCTCGCTCCCTACGGTGTCTGGTGGGGCGACTGGGCGCAGACCTCGGACCAGTGGATCGAGCAGGGCGGTGCGACCGGCGGTGAGGGTGCCCCGTACGACTTCGCCGTGATCCACGTGACGCCGGAGAAGGGCAGCGGCGGCAAGTCGCTGGAGGAGACGGTCGGCGACGCGCTGCCGGTGGACTTCGACGCGCCCGCCGTGCCCGAGGTCGAGAGCATGAAGGCGATCGGCTACCCGGCCGCGCCGCCGTACGACGGCCAGAAGCTGTACCAGTGCCAGGACAAGCCCGGACGGCTGTCGCTCAACGCCTCCGACCCGACGATGTACCGCATCGGCTGCACCATGACCGGCGGTTCGTCCGGCGGCGGCTGGGTCGCCGCGGGCTCCGACGGCAAGCCCGCGCTGGTCTCCAACACCTCGATCGGCCCGGTGACGGCCGGCTGGCTGGCCGGCCCGCGCCTCGGCAAGGAGGCCAAGGGCGTGTTCGAAGCGGTGAGCGGCAAGTTCGCCGGCCAGTGAGCAGGTCCCGCCCGAGCTGAACCGGCAGGACGGCGGGGGTGCCGTGCCGAGGCCGGCACCCCGCCGCGCTCGCGCTCCAGGACAGACAACCATGCACACACACGTTTCAACGGGGGTCCTCGCACCATGATTTCCACACGTACGTCCGCCGCGCCACGGCGCGGCCGGCGCACCGCACTCACCGCCGCCGGCCTGGTCGCCGCGCTGGCGCTCACCGCGACGGCCTGCGGCGGGTCGGAGGAGGACAAGGCGGACGCCAAGCCCGCCGCCGACGCCTCCCGGGCCGCCGGCACCGGCGACGCGGGCGGCGAGGGCGGTCTGCCGGCCGGTCTCGCGGACAGGCTCAAGAAGCACGGCATCGACGTCGACCAGTGGAAGGACGGCGGCTGGAAGAACTGGGACAAGGACAAGTGGCTCAGTGAGGCCAAGGACTTCGTCAACCCCGTGATCGAGGGCCTGTGGCAGCCGGACCGGATGAAGTCCGCGCAGGAGGCCGACAAGACCGTCTCCACCAAGGACGCGTCCGCCGACCAGGGCGCCACCGACCCGGAGCCGGCGCCCGTCGAGGCCGTGGCCGAGAAGAAGCCGTACCACGACAACGCCGCTCCGGTGGGCAAGGTCTTCTTCGACTCCCCCGAGGGCTCGATGGTCTGCTCGGGCACGGTGGTCAAGGACGTGAACCACCCCGGCAAGTCGAACCTGGTGTGGA
The DNA here is from genome assembly GCF_000721365.1 of Streptomyces sp. NRRL F-5650. Classification (NCBI taxonomy): domain Bacteria; kingdom Bacillati; phylum Actinomycetota; class Actinomycetes; order Kitasatosporales; family Streptomycetaceae; genus Streptomyces; species Streptomyces sp. NRRL F-5650. Next base: position 114,851 of record NZ_JOGV01000008.1, read on the forward strand.
CGGCGGGCCACTGCGTGCACGCGGGCGGCAGCGGCGGCTGGTACCGCAACATCGCCTTCGTCCCGTCGTACAACGACTACGGCAAGTCCGAGACGGAGCTGGCGAACGCGACGGCCACCGAGATGGCTCCGTACGGCACCTGGTGGGCCGACTGGGCCGCGACCTCGGACCAGTGGATCCAGGGAGGCTCGCAGAGCGGCGGCGACGGGGCCGCGTACGACTACTCGGTGCTGCACGTGAAGCCCGAGCAGGGCAGCAAGTCGCTGGAGGAGACGGTCGGCGCCGCGCTGGAGGTGGACTTCTCCGCCCCTTCGGCGACGGAGGTGTCCAGCATGGGGGCCTGGGGCTACCCGGCGGCACCGCCGTACAACGGCCTGGAGATGTTCAAGTGCGTCGACCGGCCGGGACGGCTGTCGCTGAGCCCGTCGCTGCCGACGATGTACCGCATCGGCTGCACCATGACCGGCGGTTCGTCCGGCGGCGGCTGGTTCCGGGTGGTGGACGGGGAGACCAAGCTGGTCTCGAACACCTCGATCGGCCCGGTGACGACCGGCTGGCTGGCGGGCCCGCAGCTCGGCCGGTCGGCCGAGGCGATGTACCAGAACATGAGCAGGACCTACGGCGGTCAGTGAGCCGCACGTGAGGACCGGGGCCCGCCTCCTGCCGCGGCAGGGGGCGGGCCCCGGTCGTCGTCCGCCTGGAGGACGGACGTGTGTGTCTCAGGCGAGCGCTGCAGGGACGTACGGCGTCAGCTCCGCCGCCAGCTCCTCGTGCACCCGGACCTTGAGCAGGGTGCCCTCCGGGGTGTGCTCCTCGGAGATCACCTCGCCCTCGTCGTGGGCGCGGGCGACCAGCTTGCCGTGGGTGTACGGCACGAGCGCCTCGATCTCGACCGAGGGACGCGGCAGCTCGTTGTCGATCAGGGCGAGCAGCTCGTCGATGTTCTGACCGGTGCGCGCCGAGACCGCGATGGCCCGCTTCTCGACCCGCAGCAGCCGCTGGAGCACCAGCGGGTCCGCCATGTCGGCCTTGTTGACGACGACGATCTCGGGTACGCCGGTGGCGCCGACGTCCCGGATCACCTCGCGCACGGCGGCAAGCTGCTCCTCCGGGACGGGGTGCGAACCGTCGACCACGTGCAGGATCAGGTCGGAGTCGCCGACCTCCTCCATGGTGGAGCGGAACGCCTCGACCAGGTGGTGCGGCAGGTGCCGGACGAAGCCGACGGTGTCCGCCAGGGTGTACAGGCGGCCGCTCGGCGTCTCCGCGCGGCGCACGGTGGGGTCGAGCGTGGCGAACAGCGCGTTCTCCACCAGCACGCCCGCGCCCGTGAGGCGGTTGAGCAGCGAGGACTTGCCGGCGTTGGTGTAGCCCGCGATGGCGACCGAGGGCACCTTGTGGCGCTTGCGCTCCTGGCGCTTGATCTCGCGGCCGGTCTTCATCTCCGCGATCTCCCGGCGCATCTTCGCCATCTTCTCGCGGATCCGGCGCCGGTCCGTCTCGATCTTGGTCTCACCGGGACCGCGGGTGGCCAGGCCGCCGCCCTTGCCGCCGCCCATCTGCCGGGACAGCGACTGGCCCCAGCCGCGCAGCCTGGGCAGCATGTACTGCATCTGCGCGAGCGCCACCTGCGCCTTGCCCTCGCGGGACTTGGCGTGCTGGGCGAAGATGTCGAGGATCAGGGCCGTGCGGTCGATGACCTTGACCTTGACGACGTCCTCGAGGTGGATCAGCTGGCCCGGGCTCAGCTCACCGTCGCAGATGACGGTGTCCGCGCCCGTTTCGAGGACGACGTCCCGCAGCTCCTGGGCCTTGCCGGAGCCGATGTAGGTGGCGGCGTCGGGCTTGTCGCGGCGCTGGATCACGCCGTCGAGCACGAGGGCGCCCGCGGTCTCGGCGAGGGCGGCGAGCTCCGCGAGGGAGTTCTCCGCGTCCTGCACGGTGCCCGAGGTCCACACGCCGACGAGGACGACCCGCTCCAGGCGGAGCTGGCGGTACTCGACCTCGGTGACGTCCTCGAGCTCGGTGGAAAGGCCCGCCACCCGGCGCAGGGCCGCGCGGTCGGAGCGGTCGAACTGCTCGCCGTCCCACTCCGAATCGATGCCGTGACTCCAGGCGACGTCCTCTTCCATCAGGGCATCGGCCCGAAGGCCCTCGGGGTAGGTCTGCGCGAGACGCTTGGTGTCCTGGGAGGGAGAAGAAGAGGAGGTCATTGGATCCTTACGTAGCTGGGAGTGGGTGGACGCGGCGCACGCACCGCGACATCGGGTACAACGTGCGAACCGCCGGGGAGATTCCCGGGGCCCGTGGCGCGCCGTCCCGAAGATGGTCGCACGGCACGGGCCGTCTCGTCACCGGCTTATTCGCCCCGGGCCTTCCCGGCGGGGTTCTGCTTCCAGTCCGGGTGGCCGGGCATCGGCGGGGTCTTCTCCCCGTAGAGCCAGGCCTGGAAGAAGTCGCCCAGGTCGCGGCCGGAGATCTCGGAGGCGAGCCGGACGAACCCGGCGGTCGTCCCCGTGCCGTCCTGGTTGCGCGCGACCCACGCGCGCTCGACGCGTTCGAAGGCGGGGCGGCCGATCTCCTGGCGCAGGGCGTAGAGCACGAGCGCGGCGCCGTCGTAGACGTTGGAGCGGAAGATGCCGATCTTGCTGCCGTTCTTCGGCGGCTTCGGCGCGGCGGGCGGTCCGCCCGCGGTGCGCCAGCGGTCGGAGGCGCCGTAGGCGGCCTTCATCCGGGCCGCCAGGGGCTTGTCCGCGGTCTCCTCCGCGTACAGCGCCTCGTACCAGGTGGCGTGTCCCTCGTTGAGCCACAGGTCGGACCAGGTGCCCGGGCTGACGCTGTTGCCGAACCACTGGTGGGCCAGCTCGTGGACCATGAGCGACTCGACGTACCACTTCGGGTAGGCGGGCTCGGTGAACAGCTCCCGTTCGAAGAGGGAGAGCGTCTGGGTCTCGAGTTCGAAGCCGGTGGTGGCGTCGGCCATGAGCAGGCCGTAGGTCTCGAAGGGGTAGGGCCCGGCCTTCTCCTCCATCCACGCGATCTGGCCGGGGGTCTTGGCCAGCCACGGTTCGAGCGCCGCGCGGTGCTCGGTCGGCACGACGTCGCGCACGGGCAGTCCGTGGGGTCCCGCGCGGTGCAGCACCGTGGAGCGGCCGATGGACACCTGGGCCAGCTCGGTGGCCATGGGGTGTCCGGTCCGGTAGGTCCAGGTCGTCGATCCGCCGCTGCGGACGGCGCCCGTCGGCAGGCCGTTGGCGACGGCGGTGAGCCCGTCGGGGGCCGTGATGCGGAAGGTGAAACGCGCCTTGTCGGAAGGGTGGTCGTTGCAGGGGAACACCAGGTGGGCGACGTCTGCCTGGTTGGCCATGGCGAGGCCGTCGGCGGTGCGCACCCAGCCTCCCTGCCGGTCGTCGGGGTACACGGGGTCGCTGCTGTGCCGCACGGTGATCCGCGTCCGCTCGCCCGCCTCCAGCCCGTCCTCGGGCGTGACGACGAGGTCCTCGCCGGCGGTGGCGAAGCCGGCGGGCTCGCCGTCGACCTCGACGGAGTCGACCTTCCCGTGCGCGAAGTCGAGGTTGATCCGGTCGAGGTCGGCCGTGGTCCGGGCGTCGATCGTGGTGACGGCCTTCAGCGGCTTGCTGTTGTCCCCGGAGTAGGTGAAGGCCAGGTCGTACGCCGTCACGTCGTAGCCGGGGTTGCCGAGCTGCGGGAAGAGGCGGTCGCCGACGCCCAGCGGGGTGGGCGGCGCGCTCGCGGCGACCAGGCAGACGGAGACGGCGGAGGCGAGCAGCGCCGCGGCCCTGAGCCGGCGCCGGGAGCGTGCGCGGGGTCGCGGAGTCGGGGCGTGAGGGGTGTGCAGCATCCCCCACGGCTATCAGCGCGCGCGTGCCGTACGGCGACGGCGCGCGACCGGAGCACCCGAACGGGTACCGGGGCCCGGTGCCGGATCAGGCGCCGGCGGGCTGCGGCTGGGCCCGGCTGACGTCGTAGACGCCGGCGACGTCGCGCATGGCGCGCATGAGCGCGGGCAGCCGGGCCGCGTCCGGGAGGACGACGGTGTAGCTGTGCCGGACGCGCTGGCGGTCCGGGGGCTCGACGGTCGCGGAGACGATCTCGGCACCTTCGAGGGCCATGGCCTCGGTCAGGTCGGCCAGGAGGTGCGGGCGGCCGAACGATTCGGCGAGCAGGGTGACCCGGCAGCCGGTGCTCTCCCCCCAGCGCACCCCGACCTCCGCCCGGCCGGCGCTCTTCATGCGCGCCACCACGGCGCACTCCGCGCGGTGCACGGTCACCACTCCGCCGCGCACGGCGAAGCCGGTGATCTCGTCCGGCGGTACCGGGGTGCAGCAGCCCGCCAGCCGCACGGTCGCGCCCGGCCGGTCGACGAGAACGTCGGCGGCGGCGGTGCGGGCGGGCGGCGCGTCCGCGGCCGGACGAGGGGCGGCGGGAGGGACGTCGGGCGTGGCGGGGCCGCGGGACGGCTGCGCCGCTTCGGGAGCCGGCTCGGGGTGGGCGGCGAGCCGGCGCTGGATGGCGATCCGCGCGGCGGGCGTGTGGGCGTGCTCCAGCCACTGTTTCGACGGCTCGGAGGCGGGGTCCTGGCCCATCAGGAGCTGCACGGTGTCGCCGTCCCGCAGCACCGTGCTCATGGTCGCCAGCCGGCCGTTGACCCGGGCGCCGATGGTCGCGTGCGCGTCCTCGCCGTACTGGGCGTAGGCGGCGTCGACGCAGGTCGCGCCCTCGGGGAGGCCGAGGGTGCCGCCGTCGGGGCGGAAGACGGTGATCTCGCGGTCCTGGGCGAGGTCCTCGCGCAGGGTGGACCAGAACGTGTCGGGGTCGGGCGCGCCGCGCTGCCAGTCGAGCAGCCGGGAGAGCCAGCCGGGACGCGTGGGGTCGGCGCGCTCGCCGTCGCCCGCGCCCTGTTCCTCGGACGGCTGGGCGTACGGGTTGCCGAGCGCGACCACACCGGCCTCGGCGACCTTGTGCATCTGGTGGGTGCGGATGAGGACCTCGACGACCTGGCCGTCCTCCGCGCGGGCCACGGCCGTGTGCAGCGACTGGTAGAGGTTGAACTTGGGAACGGCGATGAAGTCCTTGAACTCCGAGACGACGGGCGTCATGCAGGTGTGCAGTTCGCCGAGGACGGCGTAGCAGTCGGCGTCCTCCTGGACGAGCACGAGGAGGCGGCCGAAGTCCGCGCCGCGGAGTGTGCCGCGCTTGCGCGAGACGCGGTGCACGGAGACGAAGTGGCGCGGGCGGATGAGGACTTCGGCCTGGATGTCGGCCTCGCGCAGCACACCGCGCACCTCGTCGGCGACCGCCGCGAGCGGGTCGTCCGCACGGGCGGCGTTCTCCTGGACCAGCTCGCGCGTGTGCGCGTACTCCTCGGGGTGCATGACCGCGAAGACGAGGTCCTCCAGCTCGGACTTGAGGGCCTGGACGCCGAGTCGTTCGGCGAGCGGGATGAGGACGTCGCGGGTGACCTTGGCGATGCGTTCCTGCTTCTCGCGGCGCATCACGCCGAGGGTGCGCATGTTGTGCAGCCGGTCGGCGAGTTTGATCGACATCACGCGGACGTCGTTGCCGGTGGCGAGGAGCATCTTGCGGAAGGTCTCGGGCTCGGCGGCGGCGCCGTAGTCGACCTTCTCCAGCTTGGTGACGCCGTCCACGAGGTAGCGGACCTCGGCGCCGAACTGGTCGCCGACCTGGTCGAGCGTCACCTCGGTGTCCTCGACGGTGTCGTGGAGGAGGGAGGCGGTCAGGGTGGTGGTCTCGGCGCCGAGTTCGGCCAGGATCAGGGTGACGGCGAGGGGGTGGGTGATGTACGGCTCGCCGCTCTTGCGCATCTGGCCGCGGTGCGAGGACTCGGCCAGGACGTAGGCGCGGCGCAGCGGGTCGAGGTCGGCGTCGGGGTGGTGGGCGCGGTGCGCCTCGACGACGTGGCCGATGGCGTCGGGCAGGGCGCGGCTGCGGGTGGCGGAGCCGAGCAGGGCGGCGCGGCCCAGCCGGCGCAGGTCGATCCGGGGGCGGGCCTTCCTGCGGGGCGCCGGCGCGGCGGCACCGTCGGCCGCGGGCGGCACGGGGCCCGGGGTCGTTGGATTCACGGCCTCCGCATTCATGGGCACCTCCGGCTGCGCGGACCGGCGGACGGGGAATCCCAGGGCGGACACGGCTCAGGGGATGGTGTCGGTCCCCCGTCCGGGCCGGTGCTTGATGCTATCGAGCCCATCACGTGCGGCTGACCGCCTCTCGCCGAGCGTGAAACGGATCACCCATTCGAGCGATGGTCCGAGGGTTTGGGTTTTCGCACTGAGTGTCATGGGCCGGGCGGTGGTTCACCGCGGTCGTGGTCCGGGGGCGGTGGTTCACCGGGTTCTGGTTCAGGCGAGTACCCCTTCCAGCCAGGCGGAGTCGAACTCGCCCTCCGCGACGATCACGGCGGGCCCCGTCATCTCGATCTCGCCGTCGGGGCGCTCGGTGATCACCAGGGTGCCGCCGGGCACGTCGACGGTGTAGGTGGCCGGGGTGCCGGTGACCGAGGGGTCGACGCCGTCCCGGCGGGCGGTGGCGACGGCGACGGCGCAGGCACCGGTGCCGCAGGAGCGGGTCTCCCCCGAGCCGCGCTCGTGCACGCGCATCGCGACGTGCCCGGGGCCCTGGTCGACCACGAACTCGACGTTGACCCCGTCCGGGTAGGCGCCGGCGGGCTCGAAGGGCGGCGGGGCGTACAGGTCGCCGGCGTGGGCCAGGTCGGCGACGAAGGCGACCGCGTGGGGGTTGCCCATGTTCACGTTCCGCGCGGGCCAGCGGCGCTCCCCCACGCGCACCTCGACCTCGCCCTCGGGAAGCAGGGCGCGGCCCATGCCGACGGTGACGTCGCCCGCGGCGGGGCCGCTGTCGGACGCGACCTTGGCGATGTGCACGCGCTTGACGCCCCCGCGCGTGGCGACGGCGAGGTCGCCCTCGGCGACGTGCCCGGCGCGCTGGAGGTAGCGGGCGAAGACCCGCACGCCGTTGCCGCACATCTCGGCGACCGAGCCGTCGCCGTTGCGGTAGTCCATGAACCATTCGGCCTCGGCGGCCATGCCGCGGGCCTCGGGGTGTGCCGCGGAGCGCACCACGTGGAGCAGTCCGTCCCCGCCGAGACCCGCGCGGCGGTCGCACAGAGCGGCGACGGCGGCCGGGGACAGGTCGAGGGCGTTCTCCGGGTCGGGGACGATCACGAAGTCGTTCTCGGTGCCGTGACCCTTGAGGAAGGCGATCCGCGTGCTCATTCCTCGATCGTACGGGGTGGGCACGGGGTGAGGTCGAGGGGAGCGGGCGGCGGGGTCCGCGTCAGCTTCGCAGGCGGGCGACCCGCCACACGGCAAGGGAGACGACCGCGGCGACCGCCAGGGCGTACACGAGGATCGTGCGCCAGTCGGCACGGCGTTCCGAGTCCCGCTGGGGCAGTCCCGGCCAGGTGTAGCCGACCCGGCGGGCGGCCATCATGCCCCAGCCGGCCGCGCAGGAGCAGATGAGCAGGCCCAGCATCGCGATCACGGCGCCGCTGTCGCCGAAGTCGAAGGCGAGCGGGAAGGCGAACATCAGCGAGCCGAGCACGGCCAGGCACACGATGGGCGCGAGCTGCCAGATCCGCAGCCGGCGCTGGGGCCGCAGCTCGACCTCGACCTCGTCCCCGTACATCTCGTCGGGCCCGGGGCCGTCGGCTGCGACGCCCTCCGGAGAGTCGTCGGGGCCGTCGGGGCTCAGGGCGCCGCCGTCCGGCTCCGGCCCGCCGCGGCGGGCGGTGGTGTGCTCGGTGCTCGGTGCGGTGTCACGAGGGCCGGCCTCCATCGCCACGCGCCCTCCCAACTAGGACTCACTCGGTCGATCGAGCTCGATGATGGCACGGCGCCGGAGGCCCGGATGACGGCCGGGGCGTCCCGATGCCATCACGTGATCAGGCTGTAACCGGTCGTTCGACCAACGACAGGGCGAGCCGCGGAAGTTCCGTGCGGTCCGCCACACCTCCACTGAGCCAGTGCACCCGCGGGTCGCGCCTGAACCACGAATCCTGACGGCGCGCGAAGCGCTTGGTGGCACGGACGGTCTCCGCACGCGCCTCGTCCAGCGTGCACTCGCCGGCGAGCGCCGCGAGGACCTGCTGGTAGCCGAGCGCGCGCGACGCCGTACGCCCCTCGCGCAACCCCTGCGCCTCCAGTGCGCGCACCTCGTCGACGAGACCGGCCTCCCACATCCGGTCGACGCGCAGGGCGATGCGCTCGTCCAGCTCCGGGCGGGCCACGTCGACGCCGATCTGCACGGTGTCGTAGACGGAGTCGTGGCCGGGGAGGTTGGCGGTGAAGGGCCTGCCGGTGATCTCGATCACTTCGAGGGCGCGCACGATCCGGCGGCCGTTGCTGGGCAGGATGGCCCGCGCCGCCTCCGGGTCGGCGGCGGCCAGGCGGGCGTGCAGCGCACCCGGGCCGTGCCGTTCGAGTTCCTCCTCGAGCCGGGCCCGGATCCCGGGGTCGGTGCCGGGGAACTCCAGGTTGTCGACGGCCCCCCGGACGTAGAGGCCGGAACCGCCGACGAGGACCGGCCAGCGGCCCCGGGCGAGCAGCGCGTCGATCCGCTCCCGCGCGAGGCGCTGGTACTCGGCGACGGACGCCGTGACCGTGATGTCCCAGATGTCCAGCAGGTGGTGCGGGACGCCGCCGCGCTCCTCGGGCGTCAGCTTGGCGGTACCGATGTCCATCCCTCGGTAGAGCTGCATGGAGTCGGCGTTGACGACCTCGCCGCCGAGCCGCTCGGCCAGGAAGACGCCCAGATCGGACTTTCCGGCCGCGGTGGGTCCGACTACGGCGATGACGCGGGGGGCGGGGGGTGCGCTGCTCACCGGACCAGTCTCGCAAACCTCTCGGCCGGCCCTCGAACGAGTTACGTGACGATCCGCGACCGGGGTCGTTGCCCGTTGCGAGGTTCCCGCTCCCCGGACCACCGGGTCATGGCCCCGGCCACGCAAACGGACGCACCGGACGCCGCGGGATGTCGCCCGCACGAGTAACGTATGGAGTTGAGATGGGCGTTTTTGCACGGCTCTTCCGGAGGTCGAAGAGCACCGAGGAGGCGTCGTCCGGCGAGACGGGGACCGGCACCCCGGACACCGGGGGCGCGGCCGGAGGCACGGCCGAGGCCGAGACCGCGGGGACGGGAGACGCAGGTCCCGGGACCACGGCGGAGGCCGGCGAAGCCACCGGGACCCCGGCCGTCGCCGAGGGCGGCGACTCGGAGGGCGTCGGCATCCCCAAGCAGCAGTCGGCGGGGGAGGCCGTCGACAACGAGGCCGACAAGGGCGCCCGCACCTGACTGCCCCGTGAGGGAAGGCGAACCATGGGTCTCCTGGACAACTTGAAGGCCAGACTGGAACCGGCGAAGGGCAAGGTCTCCGACCTCGCCCAGCAGCACGGAGACAAGATCGACCGCGGTCTCGACAAGATGGCGCGGACCGTCGACGAGCGGACCAAGGGCAAGTACAGCGACCGAATCCAGACGGGCACGGGCAAGGCCAAGGACGCCATGGAACGCCTGGCCCACAAGGACGGCAAGGGCGGAGAGGAAGGCGGCGGCACCCCCGGCGGAACGCCCGGCGGCACCCCTCCGGCATCCTGACCCCCTTCCGGTACGCCGCTCGGACGGCCCGGAGCCGGCTCAAGTGGACCGGCTCCGGGCCGTCCGTGCACGCGTGCGCCCGCTCCGGCGGTGCCGTCCGCTCCGGGTGCCGTCCGCTACGACCAGGCGGCCGCGACGTAGCCGACCCCGTACGGCGCGTCCTCGTACAGCAGCGTGCCGGCGAGGCCGGCGCCCTCGGCCGCGCCCGCCAGGACCTGCCAGGGTGCCCGCCCGGACACCTTGAGCTCGCGGGCCAGTGCCACGTCCAGGGCCGCGAGGGCGGCCACGTCGGCCGTTCCCAGGGCACGGCCCGCCTCCGCGTCGAAGGGCGCCGCCCGCTCGTCGAGGTAGCCCGGCGCCTTCAGCGTGCGGCACGCGCTCGCGTCGCCCAGCACCAGCAGCGCGGTCCGCCCGCTCCGGGCGGCGATGTCCCGGCCGACGGCGGCACAGCGCTCCGCGGACAGCTCCTCCCCCACGCCGATGCCGTCGACCGGGGCGTCGGTCCACCCGGCCCGCCCGAGCAGCCAGGCGCCCACCGCCAGTCCGTGGGGCAGGTCCGGGCCGTGCGCGTCGCCGGTGTCGGCGCCCAGGTACACGTCCATGTCCACACCGAAGCCGCGGAAGGAGCCCCGCGCGCCCTGCGGATGGATCCCGGGCCCGGCGGTGTCCGCGGGTCCGACGACCACGAGCCGCTCGGGCCGGGACGCGGCGAGCACGCCGAGCGCGTCCGCGCACGCGGCGCGTGCGGCGTCCAGCTCGGGCGCGGCGCCCGCGGCGACCTCCGGTACGAGGAGCGGCGGGCAGGGGCAGACGGCGGCGGCGACAAGCATGACCGGCAGCGTATCCCCGTGCCGCCGCCCCGGACGGCACCCCCTGCGGTCAGTCGCAGCCGCAGCCGCTCGCCACCGCCGGCTGGGGCTCGGGGACGCCGATCTTCGGCAGGCCGAGCAGCACACCGGCGGGCTTGGCCTGCTCGGCCGTGTTGCGCTTCTCCCAGGCGTCGCCCGCGCGCGTGCGGCGCATGTCGAGCACCGCGCCCTCGGCGAGGAGGTGGTGCGGGGCGGCATAGGTGATCCCGACCGTCACCACGTCGCCGGGACGGACCTCCTGGTCCGGCTTGGTGAAGTGCACCAGGCGGTTGTCGGGCGCACGGCCGGACAGGCGGTGGGTGGTGCCGTCCTTGCGGCCCTCGCCCTCCGCGACCATCAGCTCCAGGGTGCGGCCGACCTGCTTCTTGTTCTCCTCCCAGGAGATCTCCTCCTGGAGGGCCACCAGGCGCTCGTAGCGCTCCTGGACGACCGCCTTGGGGATCTGGCCGTCCATCTCGGCGGCCGGGGTGCCGGGGCGCTTGGAGTACTGGAAGGTGAAGGCCTGGGCGAAGCGCGCCTCGCGCACCACGTGCAGGGTCTGCTCGAAGTCCTCCTCGGTCTCGCCGGGGAAGCCCACGATGATGTCCGTGGTGATCGCCGCGTGCGGGATGGCGGCGCGGACCTTCTCGATGATCCCCAGGTAGCGCTCCTGCCGGTAGGAGCGGCGCATCGCCTTGAGCACCGGGTCGGAGCCGGACTGGAGCGGCATGTGCAGCTGCGGCATCACGTTCGGCGTCTCGGCCATGGCGGCGATGACGTCGTCGGTGAAGTCGCGCGGGTGCGGGGAGGTGAAGCGGACGCGCTCCAGGCCGTCGATGTTCCCGCAGGCACGCAGCAGCTTGCTGAACGCCTCGCGGTCGCCGATGTCGGAGCCGTAGGCGTTGACGTTCTGGCCGAGCAGGGTGATCTCGCTGACGCCCTCGGCGACCAGCGCCTCCACCTCGGCGAGGATGTCGCCGGGGCGGCGGTCCTTCTCCTTGCCGCGCAGCGCCGGGACGATGCAGAAGGTGCAGGTGTTGTTGCAGCCGACGGAGATGGAGACCCACGCCGCGTAGGCGCTCTCGCGCCGGGTGGGCAGCGTGGACGGGAACGCCTCCAGGGACTCGGCGATCTCGACCTGCGCCTCCTCCTGCACGCGGGCGCGCTCCAGCAGCACCGGGAGCTTGCCGATGTTGTGGGTGCCGAAGACGACGTCCACCCAGGGGGCCCGCTTCACGATGGTGTCGCGGTCCTTCTGCGCCAGGCAGCCGCCGACCGCGATCTGCATGCCGGGGCGGCTCGCCTTCTTCGGGGCGAGGTGGCCGAGGTTGCCGTACAGCTTGTTGTCGGCGTTCTCCCGTACGGCGCAGGTGTTGAAGACGACGACGTCGGCGTCGCCGTCGGCGCCCTCGGGGGCGCGGACGTAACCGGCGTCCTCCAGCAGACCGGACAATCGCTCGGAGTCGTGGACGTTCATCTGGCACCCGTAGGTGCGTACTTCGTAGGTGCGTGTGCCGCCCGCTGACTGGCTCCGGTCGATGCTGCTCATGGCCACAAGGGTAGGCGGTCGCGGTGACACCGGACGCCGGGCGTGCGGCTCAGGGCTCGATGAGCCCCGCGCGGATCGCGTACCGGGTGAGTTCCAGGCGGTCGCGCACTCCGAGCTTCTGCAGCAGGTTCGCGCGGTGGCGTTCGACCGTCTTGGCGCTGATGAACAGCAGCTCGCCGATCTCCTTGGAGGTGTGGCCCTCGGCGACGAGCTTGAGGATCTCCTCCTCGCGTTCCGTGATCGGCCGCTCGGGCAGGCCGCCGCCGCCCTGCATGCGGTCGAGGTAGGAGCGGACGAGGGCCCGTTCGGCGCCGGGGTAGATGAACGGCTCGTCGCGCACGGCGGCGCGGCACGCCTCGACCAGGTCGCGGTCGGCGACGGACTTCAGGACGTATCCGCAGGCCCCGGCCTTGAGGGCCTCGAAGAAGTACTGCTCGTTGTCGTACATGGTCAGGATCAGGATGCGCAGCTCGGGCAGGCGGCGGGAGAGTTCGCGGGCCGCCTGGAGGCCGGTCATGCGGGGCATGGCGACGTCCAGGACGGCCAGGTCGACCTCGGTGGCCCGCGCGGCGGCGACCGCTTCGGCACCGTCACCGGCCTCGGCGACCACCGTGAGGTCGGGTTCGCCGTCCAGGATGAGGCGGACTCCGCGGCGTACGAGGGTGTGGTCGTCGGCGAGCAGGACGCGGATCGGGGGCCGTGCCGGCATCAGGGGCTGTCTCCGGTTCGGTCTGCGGAACGGTCCCCGGGCGGCGCGGGGACACGCAGGCGTACGTCGGTGCCCCCTCCGGGGGCGGTTTCGAGGTGGATGTCGGCTCCTATCAGCAGGGCCCGCTCCCGCATCCCGCGGATTCCGGCGCCCTCGGCGGCCGTGCCGAGGCCGGTGCCGTTGTCCCGGACGAGCAGTTCGACACCTCCGCCCTCGGGCGGGGGCAGCGGGCGCAGGGTGAGCGCGGCGCGGTCGGCGGCGGCGTGGCGGGCGGTGTTGGTCAGGCCCTCCTGGGCGACCCGGTAGAGCACGAGTTCGGCCTCCGGGGCGAGCGGGGGGAGGTCGCCGGGGATGTGCTGCTGGACGGTCAGTCCGTGGTGGGTGAACTCGGTGGCGAGCGAGCGCAGGGCGCTGGCCAGGCCGAGTTCCTCCAGGACGCCGGGGCGCAGCCGGCGGGCGATGCGGCGGATCTCGTCGAGGCCGGCCCGGGTGGCCTCCTGGGCGAGGGTCACCTCCTCGCGCAGTTCGCCGGGGACCCGGTCGGCGACGCGCTTGAGCTGGAGGAGGACGGCGGTGAGGGTCTGGCCCACCTCGTCGTGGAGTTCGCGGGCGATGCGGTGCCGTTCGCGTTCCTGGGCCTGCAGGGCGCGGCCCGCCCCGGCGGCGCGTTCGGCCTGGAGCCGGTCGAGCATCGTGTTGTACGTCTCGATCAGCTGCGCCGCCTCGGCCGGTCCGCTGACCTCGGGACGGGTGCCCGGTCCCAGCAGGTCGGCGGTGGACATGGCCCGGCCCAGCCGGTGCAGCGGGGTGAGTCCGATGCGCAGCACGACCGCGTTGCCGGCGAGCAGGGCCGCGAGACCGCCCAGCAGGACGAGGGCCTCCCCGGCCAGCACGGGGGTCGACACGGTGACCGGTCCCAGCAGCAGTGCGGTGGCGACGACCAGGCCGGCGGCGTTGAGCGAGAAGATCCGCCAGAACAGCGACACGTTCCTCTTTCCGCTCCTCCCGGCCTCGTCGCACGACACCCCCGCTGCCAGCTTCGCCGACCGCGGCCGGCCGCGTACATCCGTCACGACACCCATATCGCCACCGTACGTGCGGATGGCAGCATGGCGAGGTCGCGAGCACGTCACCGACGTGCACGAAGCCCCGGCTGGAGACGCGGCAGGCAACGCAGGACGAATGAGGGGATAGCACGTGTCAGCTCCACGCCTGAGGGCCACGCCGCTCCCGGGTATCGGGGTCCAGTACGACCTGGTGACCCGCGAGCACCGCCACCTGTCGGTGGTGGCCCACCGCGACGGCACCCGCACGGTGAACGTGTACCGGACCGACGACCCCGACTCCTGCGCCCACTCCCTGCGGCTGACGGGGTCCGAGGCGGGTGCGCTGATAGACGCGCTGAAGCCGTCCCACCACAGTGCGAGCCTGCTCTACACCACCGACCTGGGTCTGGTCGCCGAGCGGATCGAGGTGGCCGCGACCTCCCGGTGGAACGGGCGCCTGCTGGGCGACACCAAAATGCGGACCGACACGGGCGCCTCGATCGTGGCGGTGCTGCGGCGGGCCGAGGCGATTCCGTCCCCGGCGCCGGACTTCCGGCTCGTGGGTGGTGACACCTTGATCGTCATCGGCACCCGTGAGGGCGTCGACGCCGCCGCGGCGATCCTCGGGCAGGAGTGATCCCGTGCACTCCGCGGTCCTTCTGATCGAGTTCGGTTCCATCATCCTGGGGCTCGGGCTGCTCGGCCGGTTCGCCGGCCGCTACCAGCTCTCCCCCATCCCGCTGTACCTGCTGGCCGGTCTGGCCTTCGGCGAGGGCGGCCTGCTGCCGCTCGGCGCGAGCGAGGAGTTCGTAGCGACCGGCGCCGAGATCGGCGTCATCCTCCTGCTGCTGATGCTGGGCCTGGAGTACACGGCCAGCGACCTGGTCACCAACCTCAAGTCCCACTACCCGGCGGGCCTCGTCGACTGCGCGTTCAACGCCGTGCCGGGCGCGGTGGCCGCGCTGCTGATGGGCTGGGGCCCGGTGGCCGCCGTCGTCCTCGCCGGCGTGACGTGGATCTCGTCGTCCGGTGTGATCGCGAAGGTCCTCGGCGACCTGGGCCGGGTCGGCAACCGCGAGACGCCGGTGATCCTCAGCGTGCTTGTCCTGGAGGACCTGGCGATGGCGGTGTACCTGCCGATCGTCACGGCCCTGGTCGCCGGCGCCGGTCTGATGACCGGGAGCATCACCCTGGCGATCGCGCTGGGCGCGGCGGGCCTCGTGCTCTTCGTCGCGGTGCGCTACGGCAGGCTCATCTCCCGCTTCGTCTCCAGCGACGACCCCGAGAAGCTGCTCCTGGTGGTGCTGGGCCTGACGATCCTCGTCGCCGGTGTCGCGCAGCAGCTCCAGGTCTCGGCCGCGGTGGGCGCGTTCCTGGTGGGCATCGCGCTGTCCGGCGAGGTGGCGGAGGGCGCGCACACGCTGCTGAGCCCGCTGCGGGACCTGTTCGCGGCGGTCTTCTTCGTCTTCTTCGGGCTGCACACCGACCCGGCCAGCATTCCGCCGGTCCTGCTGCCCGCGCTGGCGCTCGCGCTGCTGACCGCCGTGACGAAGATCGCCACCGGGTACATAGCGGCGCGGCGGGCCGGGATCTCCGTCAAGGGCCGCTGGCGGGCGGGCGGCGCGCTGGTGGCGCGCGGCGAGTTCTCCATCGTCATCGCGGGCCTCGCGGTCTCGGCCGGCATCGAGCCGTCGCTGGGCCCACTGGCCACGGCCTACGTCCTCATCCTGGTCGTCCTCGGCCCCCTCACCGCGCGCTTCACCGAGCCGCTGGCGATGCGCCTCTTCCGGCGCCGCGACAACCCCGACCGTCCCGACGGCCCCGCCGAGGGGACGCCCCGGGCGGCGGAGGCGGAGGCCTCGGTGGGCGACTGACGCGACGCGTCCCCGCTCCGTACGACGACCCCGGCACCGGTGTGCCGGGGTCGTCGCGTGCCGGGCCCGGCGCGGCCCGGACCGGCGGGCGGGGCGGCGGCGTGTGAGCCCGGCCCTGTTCAGAGCGGGTGCGGGCTGGCAGGATCGCCTCCATGCCCACCCTGCTCTCCCGTATCGGCAGGCGCCGTGCCCTCCAGGGCGCGGTCGCCGGGGCCGTCGTGCTCGGGCTGCTGCTGTGGTGGCTGCTGCCGCTGGGCGAGAAGCCGCCGAGCGGGACGATCACGTTCAGCACGGGCACCCGCGCGGGCGTCTACCAGAAGTACGGCGAGCTGCTGCGCGCCGAGCTGCACAAGGACATGCCGGGCCTGGACGTGCGGCTGATGACCAGCGCGGGCTCGCAGGAGAACGTCGAGCGGGTGGGGTCCGGCGAGGCCGACTTCACGATCGCGGCGGCCGACGCGGTCGAGACGTACAAGCTGGCCGGCGGCCCGGGCGCCGACAAGCTGCGCGGGGTCACCCGGCTCTACGACGACTACGTGCAGCTCGTCGTGCCGACCGGCTCGGACATCCAGTCGGTGGCCGACCTGCGCGGCAAGCGGGTGGCCATAGGACTGCCCAACTCGGGGGTGCGGCTGATCGCCACCCGGCTGCTGACGGCCGTGGGCATCGACCCGGAGACGGACATCACGCCCCGGGCGGACGGGATCGACACCGGGCCCGGACGCCTCGGCGACGAGCTGGACGCGTTCTTCTGGTCCGGCGGGGTGCCGACGGACGGGCTCAGGAAGATCGCGGAGAACTCCGCGTTCCGGTTCGTGCCGATCGGCGACGACCTGGTCGCCAAGATGCACGAGACGGGCGGCGCGACCCGCTACTACCGCACCACCAACATGCCGGAGTCGGCCTACCCCACGGTCCAGAACGGCGCGGTGGTGCCGACGATGGCCGTGTCCAACCTGTTGGTGACCCGCGCGGACGTCGATCCGCGGCTCACCGAGTGGCTGACCCGCACCGTGCTCGACAGCCGCGACGGCATCGGTGCGCACGTGCACTCCGCGCAACTCGTCGACCTGCGCACCGCGATATACACCGACCCGCTGGAACTCCACGAGGGCGCCCGGCGCTACTACCGGTCGGTCAAGCCCTAGCGGTTCGCGGCCGGCGGGGGCTGCCCGTTGACCGCCGGGTGGCGAACGGCGGCAGCACCTTCCCCGGGAACCGGTGGGACCCGTAGTTGTCGGCGCAGTTGGCGAGGGTCACCGGCAGCCCGAAGGTCTCGTGGTCCGCGCGTACGGCGTGGTCCGCGCCCGCCTTGGAGGCGTTGGTGCGGAAGAACCGTCCCGGATCCAGCACGGCGAGGCTGTTGTGCGACTCGGCGGCGAAGTTCACCACGGAGACCTCGAGGTGGTGCTCGGCCCAGTACCCGGTGAAGTGCGAACCGGTGAAACCCGCGGCTCCGGTGACAAGCAGTGAGGTCCTGCTCGGCACGTTGCTGACGCGGTGTCCGCCGGGGTGCCTTCCGGTGCCGGGACTGTGGTGCTCCAGGTCGCTCTACGGGTTCGAAGGGGGGACCGGCTGTTCGGTCAAGGCAGCGGGCCCGGCCGACCCGGCGTCCCCCGCCGTGGACGGGCCTCGAGTCGCCCCCTCGGCATCTGCAGCGGCATCCACGGCGGCAGCGACGAAGGAGGCGACCATGCTGCGGCGGTCCTCCTGGGACCACGCGAGGACGAGTGCACTGGTGGGGGCATCGGTGACGGGCCGGTGGACGAGGTCCGGCTGCATGGGCTGGGCCAGCGAGCGCGGCAGGATCGCGACGGCGCGTCCCAGCCTGATCATCTGCAGGGCTTCGACCGCGTCCGTGACCTCGGGCCCCGGCCTGGCCTCGGGTGCCCCCGTCCAGCGCACGCCTTTCCAGCGGGGCAGTGTCTCCTGGGCGAGGTCGGCGAGAGTGATCTCCGAGCGGGAGGCGAGCCGGTGGTCCGGCGGCAGGATCGCGACGCGTCCTTCGACCATCAGGGTTTCGTGGTCCAGGCCCGTCAGGTCGTCGAACGGCGCGTACAGCAGGGCGAGATCGGCGCGGCCGTCGCGGACGTGATCGGCGCGGTCGGTGGCTCCGCCGAAGAGGATGTCCACCTGGCGGGCGCCGGGCCGACCGGCGTAGGCGGCCAGGATGCCGGACAGGAGGTTCGCGTCACCGCCTGGTTTGATCACCAGGCGAAGACGGGCTTGCTGATCACCGGCCCGGCGTGCCTTCTCGGCAGCGGCGCCGACGGCGTTCAGGGCGTGCCGGCCATGGTGCAGCAGTGCTTCGCCGGCGGGGGTGAGGGCGACGTGCCTGCTGGAGCGCTCCAGCAGCGTCACGCCGAGCCGGGATTCCACGCGCCGGATCGCTTTGGACAGGGCCGGCTGCGCGATCGCCAGGCGGGCCGCGGCACGGCCGAAGTGCAGTTCCTCGGCGACGGCGACGAAGTACTCCAGTTCGCGGGTTTCCAGCTCGGCCATGACGCAAGACTATCGGCCGTTCCATTCCTGGCAGGCATGGAACGTGAACGGACAGATCTTGGACGGACCCGGAAAACTCCTGTTCCTTGGAGGCATGATTCACCACACGATGATCGTGGCGTTCGACCAGCCGATTCCCGCGAGCGAGCTGGACCAGTACCTCAAGGAGTTCGAGGAACTCGCGCAGGGATTCGATCCGGTCGAGTCGGTCACGACCCGCCCTCACATCCGCGTCCCGGGCGACGACCACGCCCCGGTGGCTGTCGCCAGCGCCGTCCTGCAACTGCGCGTGCGCGACCTCGATGCCTTGAACGCGACCTTCACCATGCCCGGGGCGGCCGACCTCATCAAGCGCTGGCAGCGCCGCCACCCGTACAAGGCGGTCTGGGTCAACCACGAACCGCTGGAGTGAGACAGCTACGCCGCCTTGACGCCGGTCTGGTCACCGCCGCCGGCAGCGGGATCGGGCGCGCCGCCGCACCTGGCTGTGCCTGCGGACGTTGTGGACGTTCGGTGACACCGCCAGGACCTGCTGGTAGGCCGGAAGGTCCGGCAGTTTCGGTGCAGGCGGCGCGGGCGGTTGCCGGTCGGGCAGTGCCGGCGGTGTCGTGCGGGTGATCCGGACTTCTGCGGCGGTCCGGCCGGGTTCGTCGGGCTGGGCGGCGTTGTCGTCGGTTGCCGGGGCTCCGCCCTGTCGCCCTCCTCCGCCTTGCAGCCGCACGCGCCGGACCCCGTGGGCCGGCCCACGGGGCACCGTCGCCCGGAGCCGGCCTGATCCGAACAACACCCCCTAGCCGCGCGGCCGCGCGGGCGCCGTGCCGTTCCTGGGTACGCGGACCGTGACCTCGAGGCCGTGCGGCTCGTGGTGGCCGAAGGAGATCGAGCCGTCGCCCGCCGCGAGCAGCGCCCGGCAGATGGACAGGCCCAGCCCGGAGCCCTTGATGTTCTGGTGCCGCCCGCTGCGCCAGAAGCGGTCGCCCACGCGCGCGAGTTCCTCGTCGGTGAGCCCGGGACCGTTGTCGGTGACGACGACGGTGGCGGTGTCCCCCGCGGAGGCGACCTCGACCCGGACGGTCTCGTCGGGGGGCGTGAACTTCACCGCGTTGTCGATGACCGCGTCCAGGGCGCTGGACAGGGCCACCGGGTCGGCCCAGCCCGTGGTCGGCGGACAGTCGCCGACCAGCCGTACGCCCTTGGCCTCGGCCGTCGGAGCCCAGGCCGCCACCCGCTCGGCGCTCAGCGCGCCGATGTCGGTGAGCTGGAGTTCGGCCTGGCTGTGCTCGGCCAGGGCCAGGTCGAGCAGGTCGTCCAGGACCTGGGCGAGGCGCTTGCCCTCGGTCCGGACGGAGGCGATCTCCTCGTTGCCCTCGGGCAGTTCGAGGGCGAGCAGTTCGATGCGGAGCAGGAGCGCGGCGAGCGGGTTGCGCAGTTGGTGCGAGGCGTCGGCGACGAAGGCGCGCTGCTGCTCCAGCACGTCCTCCACGTGGTCCGCCATCTCGTTGAAGGACCTGGCCAGCCGTCTCAGCTCCGGCGGCCCCCCGGACGGCGCGACCCGGGACTTGAGCCGCCCGGTGGCGATGTCGTGGGTGGTGGCGTCGAGCACCCGCACCGGCCTGAGCACCCAGCCGGTCAGCCGCAGGGCCGCGCCGACGGCGAGGAGCATCGCGGCGAACTCCCCGGCGCCGATGACCAGCCAGCCGCGCAGGGTGCTCGACCGCATCGAGTCGGTCGGCGACTCGGTGACCACGACCGCGACCACGTCGCCGTCCCGGATGACCGGCGAGGCCACCACCAGCCGGCCGTCCTGCCACGGCCACACCTGCTCGGGGTCGTGGCTGCGACGGCTGAGCAGCGCCTCGTCGAAGGAGTCGCGGACCTCGCCGTCCTGGGGGAGGAACCAGGTCGTCGGCGCGTTGGCCATCGGGATGTGGTTGCGGTAGAAGACCCCGGCCTTGATGCCGTAGACCTCGTAGTAGCTGGTCAGCTCCGTCTGCAGGGTCTCCAGGCGCTCGTCGGTGTCCGTCCGGCGTGAGCCTCCCGAGCCGTCCTCGGTGACGAACTGGGCGAGCGCGGCGAAGCGTGCCGTGTCGTCGATGCGGTCGATGACGACCTTCTGCTGCTCCGCGCGGGCGACGCTGACGCCGAGCGGCACACCGAGCGCGAGCAGTACGGCCGCCATCAGGACGATGAGCAGCGGCAGCAGGCGTGTGCTCACCCGGCCCCTCGGGCGGTGGGGGCGACGAGGCGGTAGCCGACGCCGCGGACGGTCTCGATCAGCGTGGGCATGTGCAGCTTGGAGCGCAGGGACGCGACGTGCACCTCCAGGGTGCGCCCGGTCCCCTCCCAACTGGTGCGCCAGACCTCGCTGATGATCTGCTCCCGGCGGAAGACCACGCCGGGGCGCTGGGCGAGGAGGGCGAGCAGGTCGAACTCCTTGCGGGTGAGCTGGACCGGCGAGCCCTCCACGCTCACCTGGCGGGTCGGCAGCTCGATGCGGACCGCGCCGAGGCGGACCACGGTCTCGACGGCGCCGGTGGCCTCCTCGTGGGCGGTGCGCCGGCTGACGGCGTGGATCCGGGCGAGCAGTTCCCCGGTGTCGTACGGCTTGACCACGTAGTCGTCGGCGCCGAGGTTGAGGCCGTGGATGCGGGAACGGACGTCGGAGCGCGCGGTGACCATGATGACCGGGGTGCTCGTGCGCTTGCGGATCTTGCCGCAGACCTCGTAGCCGTCCTGGTCGGGCAGGCCCAGGTCGAGCAGGACGACGCCGAAGCCGTCGACCTCGGGGACGAGCGCCTGGAGCGCCTCCTCGCCGCTGCGCGCGTGGGTGACGTCGAAACCGTGCCGTGTCAGGATCGCGGACAGGGCGGCGGCCACGTGGTTGTCGTCCTCGACGAGCAGCAGTCTCATCCGGGCTCCCTTCGGTTCATCGGCCGTTCGCTCGGCGCGGGTAGGAATCGGGTGGGTTCGGGCAGGTCGGAACTGCGAGCACGCGCGCGTGCGTCCTGTGCAGTGACGCCGATGCAGGGGGGCGGCGTCAAGAGGCTGCCGGGTGCGGCCGCTCGAAGTTATCCGGCCGATATGCGCCCAGCTCACCAGTGCTACGACTCGTGTCCGATTGCTATCGGATCGTGATGCTCAGATCTCGCTCAGATGTAGAGACGTGACGTGTCCCGGGTCACTACTGTCCTGCGAAACCCAGGAGGACGGAGCCCGAGAGCGATGACCGAAGTATCGGTGGCCAAGGAAGACAAGGCTGCGACCGGCGATCTGGTCGTCCTGGACAGTGTCAACAAGCACTTCGGCGCGTTGCACGTGCTCCAGGACATCGACCTGACCATTCACCGCGGCGAGGTCGTCGTGGTCATCGGACCCTCGGGGTCCGGCAAGTCCACTCTGTGCCGCACCATCAACCGTCTGGAGACCATCGACGCCGGTTCGATCACGATCGACGGCAAGCCGCTGCCCGCCGAGGGCAAGGAGCTGGCCCGGCTGCGGGCCGATGTCGGCATGGTCTTCCAGTCGTTCAACCTCTTCGCGCACAAGACGGTGCTCGAGAACGTGACCCTGGGCCAGGTCAAGGTCCGCAAGGTCGACGCCAAGAAGGCCGAGGAGAAGGCCCGCGCCCTGCTCGACCGGGTCGGCGTGGGGGCCCAGGCGGACAAGTACCCGGCGCAGCTCTCCGGCGGCCAGCAGCAGCGCGTCGCCATCGCGCGTGCGCTGGCCATGGACCCGAAGGTCATGCTCTTCGACGAGCCGACGTCGGCCCTCGACCCCGAGATGATCAACGAGGTCCTCGAGGTCATGAAGCAGCTCGCCGAGGACGGCATGACCATGATCGTGGTCACGCACGAGATGGGCTTCGCCCGCTCGGCGGCCAACCGCGTGGTGTTCATGGCGGACGGCCGCATCGTCGAGGAGGCCGCTCCGGACCAGTTCTTCAGCAACCCGCGCAGCGACCGTGCCAAGGACTTCCTGTCGAAGATCCTGCACCACTGATTTCCCGGGGCGGCCCCGGGTCCCGCGTCGCCCGCCGTGGCGGCCCGCACCGACGGCCGCATCTGATCGCCTGATCCTCTGATCGTCCGATCACAGCTCGATCACAGCCAAAGGATGTTCACCATGAAGCTTCGCAAGGTCTCCGCCGCCTCGGCCGCCGTGCTCGCCCTCGCCCTGACCGCCACCGCGTGCGGCGGCGACGACAAGGACAGCGGTTCGTCCGGCGGCGACAGCAAGAAGATCACCATCGGCATCAAGTTCGACCAGCCGGGCCTCGGCCAGAAGACCCCGGACGGCTACGCGGGCTTCGACGTGGACATCGCCACGTACGTCGCGAAGAAGCTCGGCTACACCGAGGACCAGATCGAGTGGAAGGAGTCGAAGAGCGCCGACCGCGAGACCATGCTGCAGCGCGGCGACGTCGACTTCATCGCCGCCACCTACTCGATCACCCCGCAGCGCCAGGAGAAGGTCGACTTCGCCGGCCCCTACCTGCTCGCCCACCAGGACGTGCTGATCCGCGCCGACGACAACAAGATCAAGTCGCCGGAGGACCTGAACAACGCCAAGCTCTGCTCGGTCACCGGCTCCACCTCGGCCCAGAACATCAAGGACAAGCTGGCCCCCAAGGCCCAGCTCCAGCCGTACCCGACGTACTCGGCCTGCCTGCCCGGCCTGCAGAACGGCGCCATCGACGCGCTGACCACCGACGACTCGATCCTCGCCGGTTACGCCTCCCAGTCGCAGTTCAAGGGCAAGTTCAAGCTCGGCGGCTTCAAGCTGACGAACGAGAACTACGGCATCGGCGTCAAGAAGGGCAGCGACCTCAAGGACAAGATCAACAAGGCCCTTGAGGAGATGGTCGCGGACAAGTCCTGGGACAAGGCCGTCAAGGACAACTTCGGCCCGGCCAACTACAACAACGAGCCGGCGCCCAAGATCGGCGACATCAAGAGCTGAGGCCGGGCCTGACGAGGTGCGCCGCCCCACCGCAGGGGCGGCGCACCGGGGCGGGCATCCCTACACCCGGAAGCGCGGGAGATCGTGTTCGACTTTCTTCAGGATTACGACCTGGCGGGTGCCGTCTGGACGACAGTGCAGCTCGCTGTGCTCTCGGCCGTCGGTTCCCTGATCTGGGGCACCATGCTGGCCGCCATGCGGGTCGGCCCGGTTCCGTTGATGCGCGCTTTCGGAACCGCGTATGTGAACATCGTGCGGAACATCCCGCTGACCGTGATCATCCTGTTCGCGTCACTGGGACTGAGCCAGACGCTGGGGGTCACCCTCGGCGGAGGCAACGACTTCGAGACGATCAACTTCCGGCTCGCGGTCCTCGGCCTGATCCTCTACACGTCGTCGTTCGTGTGCGAGGCCCTGCGCTCCGGCATCAACACGGTGCCGGTCGGCCAGGCGGAGGCCGCCCGGGCCCTCGGCCTGAGCTTCGGCCAGGTGCTCCGGCTGGTGGTGCTGCCGCAGGCGTTCCGCTCGTCCGTCGTCCCGCTGGCGAACGTGCTGATCGCGCTGATCAAGAACACCACGGTCGCCGCCGCCATCGGTGTGGCGGAAACGGCGCTGCTGATGAAGGAGATGATCGAGAACGAGGCGCAGTTGCTGCTCATCTCCGCCGTCATCGCTCTCGTGTTCGTGGTGTTGACGCTGCCGACCGGCCTGATCCTGGGCTGGGTGGGCAAGAAGGTGGCGGTGAAGCGATGAGTTCCGTTCTCTACGACGCCCAGGGCCCCCGCGCCAAGCGGCGCAACGTCCTCCTCACGGTCGTCTTCCTGGTCGCCCTCGCCGCCCTGCTGTGGTGGGTGATCAGCACCCTCAACGACAAGGGCCAGTTGGAGTGGGCCCTGTGGAAGCCGTTCTTCACCGGCACCGAGGCGTGGTCCACGTACATCTGGCCGGGCCTGCAGAACACGCTGAAGGCCGCGGTCCTCGCCGTGGTCATCGCGCTGCCCCTCGGCGCGGCGCTGGGCATCGCCCGGCTCTCCGACCACCGGTGGGTCCGGGTGCCGGCCGCGATCGTGGTCGAGTTCTTCCGGTCCATCCCCGTGCTGGTCCTGATGATCTTCGGTCTGGCGCTGTTCGCCGAGTACACCAACGTCAGCTCG
The DNA here is from genome assembly GCF_000721365.1 of Streptomyces sp. NRRL F-5650. Classification (NCBI taxonomy): domain Bacteria; kingdom Bacillati; phylum Actinomycetota; class Actinomycetes; order Kitasatosporales; family Streptomycetaceae; genus Streptomyces; species Streptomyces sp. NRRL F-5650. Next base: position 139,146 of record NZ_JOGV01000008.1, read on the forward strand.
GACGACCGCCCGCTCTACGCCGTCGTCACCGGCCTGGTGCTGTACAACGCCTCGGTCCTCGCCGAGATCGTCCGCTCCGGCATCCTGTCCCTGCCCAAGGGCCAGGCGGAGGGCGCGATGGCGATCGGCCTGCGCAAGGGCCAGGTCATGCGGCTCATCCTGCTGCCGCAGGCGGTCACGGCGATGCTGCCGGCCATCGTCAGCCAGCTCGTCGTGATCCTCAAGGACACCGCGCTCGGCGGCGCGATCCTCACCTTCCCCGAACTGCTCGCCTCGGCCAACACGATGAGCGGCTACTACGGCGCCAACGTCATCGCCAGCTACACCGTGGTCGCCGTGATCTACATCGCGCTCAACTTCGCCCTCACGAGCTTCGCGAGCTGGCTGGAGCGCCGGCTGCGGCGGGCGAAGAAGTCGACCGGTGCGGTGCTGAGCGCGGACGACGTGGAGACCGCCGACGCCGGCACCGTGGGCAAGATCTGACTCACCCGACTCACAGTCATCTCGTATGACCGTCAACGGAGGCCGTGGCATGATCGCCACGGCCTCCGTCGCTTGACGCAGGCAGCGGCAATGGGTTGCATACGTTCTGTGACCGTGCACCCTGCTCCAATGTCCTGTTCACCCACGTCCCCCGGGACACCGACACGGGCAGGGGGCGCCGCACCGTGGACCCGGTGATCATCACCGGAGCGGGGCCCGTCGGGCTCACGCTCGCCCTGGCGCTGGCGCGGCAGGAGGTGCCCTGTGTCGTCCTCGACGAGGGCCCGGGCAAGGACGAGCCGCGCCCCGCGCGCACCGTCGTCCTGCGCGAGGAGGCCGTCGCGCTCGTCGAACGGCTGACCGGCGCACCGCTGGCGGGGCTGGGGTCGCGTTGGGCCGGATGGCGGGCGATGCGGCGCAAGCAGGTGACGCGGGAGGTCGCGTTCGGCGACGCCGAACCGTCCCCCCTGCACATCGCCCAGCACGAGCTGACCGGTGTCCTGCGCACGGCGCTCGCCCGTGAACGGCTGGTCAGGGTCGCCGTGGACAGCCGGCTGGACGGCATCGAGCAGGAGAAGTCCGGCGTCACGGCCCACACCCGCGGCCCCGCCGGCACCTGGTGGCGCGGCAGTTACCTGGTCGGCTGCGACGGGCCCCGCTCCACCGTCCGCAAGCTCCAGGACATCCGCTTCCCCGGCCGTACGGCGGTGGAACGATACGCCGTCGCCGCCCTGCGCACCGAACTCCCGTGGACCGGCGAGGCACTGCTGCACCGCATGCCGCCGTGGCGGACGACCGGGCCGTCGGCCGGCGAGGTGGTCGGCCGCCCGCTGCCGGACGGCGTGTGGCGCCTGGACTGGCTGCTGCCGCCCGGCAAGGACCTGGTCACGCCGGAGCTCCTGGTGAACCGGGTCCGCGAGACCCTCACCGGCTGGGCCGAGGGCGCGACCCCGGCCTACGAGCTCCTCGACACCGGCGTCCACACGGTCCACCACCGGCTCGCGCGCCGCTGGCGGGTGGGCCGCGTGCTGCTCGCCGGGGACGCGGCCCACCTGCTGGGCGCGCTCGGCACCCAGGGCCTGGAGGAGGGGCTGCTGGACGCCGACAACCTCGCCTGGAAACTGGCCCTGGTCTGGCATCACGGACCCCGCGAGGCACTGCTCGACAGCTACCAGACGGAGCGGCGGGCAGCGGTCTCCGCGCGGCTGCGCGCCGCCGACCAGGTGCTTCCCCTGCTCCGTGGCGGCGGCGGGCTGCGCTCCTACGTCCCCGGCGCGGCCCGCGGCAACGACGCGCTGCTGGCCGACGGTCACCTCGGGCGCGGGACGCTGGGCGCGCCGGGGTCGTACGCCGGCTCGCCGCTGGCACCCGAGGGCCTCGCCGGTGAGGTGTCCGTCGGCACACCGCCCGGGGCGCCCGTCGCCGACGTGCGGGTCACGGCGGAGGACGGCACCTTCGTGCGGCTGCGCGACCGGCTGGGCCGCGGGGCCCTGCTGGTGGTGCTGATCGCGCCGGGCACGGGGGTGTGGGAACGCAAGCACTGGGTGACGGCCGGGATCATGCCACGGCTGGCGGCGGCGGTGACGGCGCTGCCCCACCGCGCCGAGCTGCTGGTCGCCGAGAGCTATCCGGGGGCGGCGGCCCACACCGTGCTGCTGGTGCGGCCCGACGGTCACCTGGTCACGGCGCTGAACGGGGTGCGCCCCGCCGACCTCTACGCCGCCGCGGAGAGCGCGCTGGGCGGCACTGCCACGGAGGCCGAGGAGGGGGCGGGGGCGGCAGCCGGGTCCCGCTGAGCGGGCCGCCGCACGGGGCCTCCGGCCACCGGGCGGCGGCTCGTGCTGTCCGCATGGTGACGCTGAGTTGACCGGTGCGCACCGTCGTGGTCTACTCCGGATCGTGACCGACACCTGTGTGCGCCTGTGGCGGAGGGTCCATATGGACCTCGTCCGCTATGCGGGCTGCGTGTGTCGTCCGTCCTGCTGACTCGCATCCCCTTCTCCGCGCCCTCCGCAGCTCCTGCCTGCCGCCGCGCGTTCCCTCGCGAACTCCCAGGACGGTACCCGTGTCCCTCCCCTCCCTTTCCCCTGCCTCCGCTTCCACGGCCGCCCCGACGCAGGCCGAACTCCTCGGCTTCGTCCGGCGTGCGGCCGCCGACGCCGAGCTGATCACCTCCCTGCCGCTCGACCCCGAGGGCCGCACGTGGGTGCGGCTGGCCGGGCCCGGCGGCAGCGAGGCCTGGCTGATCGGCTGGCCGCCCGGCACCGGCACCGGCTGGCACGACCACGCCAACTCCGTGGGCGCCTTCGTCACGGCCTCGGGCGAACTCAAGGAGAACGCGCTCGCCGCCCGCCTGCCCACCGACGGCTGGAAGACCCTCGAACTCAGCGACGGCGTGGACCGGGAACGCCGGCTGGTCGCCGGCCAGGGCCGCGCCTTCGGCCGGCACCACGTGCACGAGGTCCTCAACGAGTCGTCCGACCGCCACGCGGTCTCCGTGCACGCCTACTACCCGCCGCTGCCCCAGATCCGCCGCTACAGCCGCAGCGGACAGGTGCTGCGTCTGGAGCAGGTCGAGCGCCCGCAGGACTGGCAGTGACCGGGCCCGTCGGCATCGACGCCCTGCTGGAGCGGGTGCGCTCCGGATACCGGCGGATCGCACCCGACGAGGCGTACGACGCCGCCGAGGCCGGTGCGGCACTGCTCGTCGACATCCGGTACGCGGCCCTGCGCGAGCGGGACGGTGTGCTTCCCGGCGCTCTGGTGATCGAGCGCAACGAGCTGGAGTGGCGGCTGGATCCGCAGGGCAGCCACCGCCTCCCGGAGGCCACGGACCACGACGTGCGGGTGATCGTGGTGTGCGACGAGGGCTACGCCTCCACTCTGGCGGCGGAGTCCCTGCACCGGCTCGGTCTGCACCGGGCCACCGATCTGATCGGCGGCTTCCAGGCGTGGCGCGCGGCGGGCCTGCCGGTGACCGCCGAGAAGCCATAGCCCGCGGAACACGTCGGCCTGCGCGTTCTCGCCGGCCCTGCGGGGACCGGTCCGGCAGCCCGGCCGCGGGCGCGCGCCGGGGCGGGCAGGTCGCGGCGGGAGGGACGACGCTCAGAACCCCTCGTCGCCGAGGTACTCCGTGTCCTCGCCCTCCTCCTCCAACGCCTGGCGGACCACCCGCAGGGCCATGCCCTCGGGGTAGCCCTTGCGGGCCAGCATGCCCGCGAGGCGGCGCAGTCTCTTGTCGCGGTCGAGGCCCCGGGTGGCTCGCAGCTTGCGGTCGACGAGGTCGCGTGCGGTCTCCTCCTCCTGCTCGGAGTCGAGCTGGGACACGGCCGCGTCGATGAGCTCGCCGTCGACACCCTTGGTGCGCAGCTCCCGGGCGAGAGCCCGTCTGGCCAGGCCCCGGCCGTGGTGCCGGGACTCCACCCAGGCCTCCGCGAAGGCACTGTCGTTGATCAGGCCGACCTCCTCGAACCGGGACAGCACCTCCTCCGCGGCCTCGTCGGGGATCTCCCGCTTGCGCAGGGCGTCGGCCAGTTGTCTGCGGGTGCGCGGGGTCCCGGTGAGCAGGCGCAGGCAGAGCGCCCGTGCCTGCTCGACCGGGTCCCGCGGAGGTTCCCCCTTCTCGGCCCTCGACGAGGAAGTGGCACCTCCGTCCTCGGCGGACGGCTCCGCACGCTCGCGCCGCCGGCGTCCGCGTGCGCCGCCCGCCCCCCGGCCCCGTCCGCCTGCGCGGCGCGCCCCGCCGTCACCGTGGCGCACCTCGTCGTCCTCGCGGGCACCCGTGGCGAAGGGGTCCGTCTCGTACGGGGCCGCAGCCGCCCCGTACGCGCCGTCGCCCGGTCCGGCGGAGCCGTCGGTGTACTCGGCCCAGTCGGTTCGTCGGGTCACGGGTCAGCTCTTGGCTGCCGCGGCCTTGGACTTGGTGGCCTTGGCGGTCGTGGGCGCGGGCACCGCCGGTGCGGTGTCGGCCGGAGCGGCGGGGGTGGCGTCCGTGCCGGTCTCGGTGGCCGGCTCCTCGGGACGCACGCCGACGCCCAGCTTCTCCTTGATCTTCTTCTCGATCTCGTTGGCCAGGTCGGGGTTGTCCTTGAGGAAGTTGCGCGCGTTCTCCTTGCCCTGGCCGAGCTGGTCGCCCTCGTACGTGTACCAGGCGCCGGCCTTGCGGACGAAGCCGTGCTCCACGCCCATGTCGATCAGGCCGCCCTCACGGCTGATGCCCTGGCCGTAGAGGATGTCGAACTCGGCCTGCTTGAAGGGCGGCGCGACCTTGTTCTTGACGACCTTGCAGCGGGTGCGGTTGCCGACCGCCTCCGTGCCGTCCTTCAGCGTCTCGATGCGGCGGATGTCGATGCGCACCGAGGCGTAGAACTTCAGCGCCCGGCCACCGGTCGTGGTCTCCGGGGAGCCGAACATCACGCCGATCTTCTCGCGGAGCTGGTTGATGAAGATCGCGGTGGTCTTGGACTGGTTGAGCGCACTGGTGATCTTCCGCAGGGCCTGGCTCATCAGGCGGGCCTGCAGTCCGACGTGGCTGTCGCCCATCTCGCCCTCGATCTCCGCGCGCGGGACGAGCGCGGCGACGGAGTCGATGACGATGAGGTCGAGGGCGCCGGAGCGGACCAGCATGTCCACGATCTCCAGGGCCTGCTCGCCGTTGTCCGGCTGGGAGAGGATCAGGTTGTCGATGTCGACGCCGAGCTTCTTGGCGTACTCGGGGTCGAGGGCGTGCTCGGCGTCCACGAACGCGACCTGGCCGCCGGCCTTCTGCGCGTTCGCCACGGCGTGCAGGGTCAGGGTCGTCTTGCCCGAGGACTCGGGGCCGTAGATCTCCACGACCCGGCCGCGCGGGATGCCGCCGACGCCGAGGGCCACGTCGAGCGCCGTCGAACCGGTCGAGATGACCTCGATGGGCTCCCTCGACCGTTCGCCCATGCGCATGACCGCGCCCTTGCCGAACTGCCGTTCAATCTGTGCGAGCGCGGCGTCCAGGGCCTTCTCGCGGTCGGTTCCTGCCATGGGTTCCACCCGGTTTGCTTGATTCGATCGCTTCACGTCAAAGACGCTAATGCCTGCCACTGACAATGGGCCCCGATGCGGGTCCGGCCTGTGGATAACCCAGGTGCATATCCACCCGAAACCACTCGAATCACCCGTCGCGTGCCCTGCCGGAGCCTCCATAAGAATGGATGTTCGATTTTTGTGTCAAGCGACCACGCGGCACCTCCGAGCGTACTTCTCCATGCCGCCGGCCCCTGGGGCCCGCGTCCTCGGTTCCGCCCGTGGTTCAACGGTTCCGCCCGTGGCTCAGCAGGGCGGGGTACAGTCCGCTCCTCCGGCCAGGGAGGACTCATGGCGGCCAAGTGGAGCTTGACGATCGACTGCGCGCACCCGGCGGACCTGGCGGCGTTCTGGGCGCTGGCGCTGGGCTACGCGGAGAAGCCGGCCCCCGCGGGGTTCGGGAGCTGGGAGGAGTGGTTCTCGCACCACGAGGTGCCGCGGGACGAGTGGGACGACGGGGCGTACCTGTCGGATCCGGACGGCGCGGGCCCCGCCCTGTCCTTCCTGAAGGTGCCGGAGCCGAAGGTGGTGAAGAACCGGCTGCACCTCGATGTGCAGGTCGGCGGCGGCCGTGAGACACCGTGGGAGGTGCGCTGGCCGCGCGTGGTCGAGGCGGTGGAGCGGTTGACCGCCGCGGGCGCGACCGTGGTCCGCGAGGAGCTGTTGCAGGGCAGACCGGATCACGTGGTGATGGCGGACCCGGAGGGCAACGAGTTCTGTCTGGTCTGACGGCCCCGGCCAAAGCGGGCTCGGCACCGGGCTCCGCACGGAGACCGGCATGCCGACCTGCCGGTCATCAGGACCCCTCGTCCCCCGTCTCCTCCGGTCCGTCCGCCCCCGAACGGTCCTGCTCCGGGTCCCGGGCCCACAGCCTGCGCAGACGCGCGGGCCGCGCGGGCCCCGTCCGGCGTATCCGGCGCCCGTGCACACGCGGGTCGTCCGTGACGTCGTACCGCTTGACGTAGGCCCCCAGGAACGCCTGCAGCGTGGCGACCGCCGGGATGGCGATCAGCGCGCCGACGGCACCGAGCAGGGCGGTGCCCGCGATGACGGAGCCGAAGGCGACGGCGGGGTGGATGTCCACGGTCTTCGCCGTCAGCTTGGGCTGCAGCATGTAGTTCTCGAACTGCTGGTAGACCACCACGAAGACCAGCACCCACAGCGCGTACCAGGGATTGACCGTGAACGCGATCAGCATGGGCAGCGCGCCCGCGAGATAGGTGCCGATGGTCGGGATGAACTGCGACACCAGGCCGACCCACACGGCGAGCGCGGGGGCGTAGGGCACCTTGAGGATCTCCAGGAGGATGTAGTGCGCGATGCCGGAGATCAGCGCCATCAGCCCGCGTGAGTACAGGTAGCCGCCGGTCTTGTCCACGGCGATCTCCCACGCGCGCAGGACCTCGGCCTGGCGGGCGGGCGGCAGGACGGAGCAGAGCCCGCGCCGCAGCCGGGGGCCGTCGGCGGCGAAGTAGAACGAGAACAGCACGATCGTCAGCAACTGGAAGAGACCGCCGAGGACCTGGGCCGACACGTCCAGGACGCCCGTCGCGCTGTTCTGCACGTAGTTGCGCAGCCAGTCGGAGCGCAGCAGCCCCTCCTGGATGTCGACCCGTCTCAGCTCGGTGTGGAAGTGGCTGTTGACCCAGTTGATGACGGAGTCGAGGTAGCCCGGGAACTCCTCGACCATCTTCACGATCTGGCCGGCGAGCATGGAGCCGAGCAGCGTCACGAACCCCGCGGCGGCGATCAGCACGGCGAGGAAGACGAGGAAGGTGGCGAACCCGCGGCGCAGACCGCGCGCGGACATCCAGCTCACCGCCGGTTCGATGGCCAGGGCCAGGAAGAACGCGATGAGGATGTTGATCAGCAGCCCGGTGAGCTGGTGGAAGGCCCAACTGCCCAACCGGAAGGCTGCGATGAGCGCGAGGGCCAGCACCATGGCGCGCGGGAGCCAGCGCGGCATGCGGGCGCCCGGCCCGGCGGGAGCGCCGTCGGTCGGGGGCCCGGCGGGCGGCGTCGAGCCGGCCGGGGATGCGTGCCGGGTCGCCTGCCCGGTCTCGTCAGTGGATGGCACGGAGCAAGTGTCGCCCACGCGACTGACAGGCGGGCCCCGCCCGGCGATCTTCGTGAGAGTTCACCGCTTCTCCCGCGGCACGTTCATGACGGTGCACACCACCCGCCACACGTCCTTGGCGTCCCAGCCGGCGTCCAGCGCCTCGTGCACCGTACGCCCGCCCAGCTCCGCCATCACGTGATCGCGCGCGAAGGTGTCGGCGTACCCCGGACCGAAGTGGTCCGTCATCCGCTCCCAGAAGACCGTCAACCGCATGCCCCCAGTATCCCGCCCCTGAGAGTGGGCCTTGGGCCGGGACCACCGGACGGAACCGCTTTCCGGCCTACGGTCTGTCCCATGGCCGAAACCGGAGCGTCTCCGCTCCCCGCGATCCCGCCGCCCGCCGCCCCCCGCACCCCGGACCCGCGGTCGCCGCTCGCGCGCGCGGAGCGCTTCGTGTGGCTCACCGCGCGCGTACTGGAGCAGCGGCTGTTCGCCCATCATTTCCGCGGCGGGGACCGCGGCCCGGTGGAGGCCGCCCTGGACGCCTACCGGAACGAGGACGGCGGGTACGGCCACGGGCTCGAACCGGATCTGCGCGGCCCGCTCAGTCAGCCGCTGCACACCGCCCGCGCCCTGGGCGTCCTGGACGCCGTCGGTCTCTGCGGCGGGCAGCGGGCCGAGCGCGTGTGCCGCTACCTGACCTCCGTGTCCACCCCTGACGGCGCCCTGCCGCTGGTCCGCGCGGGCGGGGAGACGGGTCTGGCCGCGCCCTTCGTGCCGTTCGTGACGGGCCCTCCCGGTGAGCTGCTCGCCACGGGGCCGGTGGTCGGTCTGCTGCACCGCAACGAGGTCTGGCACGCCTGGCTGTTCCGCGCCACCGACTTCTGCTGGCGGGCGGCCGAGTCGCTGGAGCCCTCCTGCCCGTACGAGGCGGAGGCCGCCGTGGCCTTCCTGGACAGCGCTCCGGACCGGCGGCGCGCGCAGGCCGCGGCCGGCCGGCTGGGCCGACTGGTGCGCGAACGGCACCTCGTCGTCATGGCCCCGGACGCTCGCGACGCCTACCCGGCCGCTCCCGGCTGCGCGCCGGACGGGCACCTTTTCCCGTACGACTACGCGCGGGATCCGCGTTCGCTCGCGCGCGCGTGGTTCACCGACGACGAGATGGCCCGCTCCCTCGACCTCCTCGCGGCCGGGCAGGAGGACGACGGCGGCTGGCCCGTCCGCAGGCCCCGCTGGGCCCCCGCCCCGACCCTGGAGGCTCGCGGCCGGGTGACGGTCGAGGCGCTGCGCACGCTCCGGGCGTACGGCCGTCCCCTTGGCTGACCCGCCGGTCCTCGGGCGGTCAGCCGCCCATGGCCCGTACGCCCGCGGTGACGACCACGGCGGCCGCGACGACGAGCAGGAAGGGCGCGCGCAGCAGCAGCGCGACGGCTGCCGCGGCGACGCCCGCGGCCCGCGCGTCCAGGACGAGTGCCTGTCCGTCGGCGAAGGTCTGCTGGGCGGTGAGCGCCGCCAGGAGGGCGACGGGCAGCAGCGCGGCGAGGCGCCGGACCAGGGGCCGCTCCAGCGCGCCGGCGGGCACCAGCAGCCCCAGGAGCTTGACGGCGTAGCAACCCACCGCCGTCACGCCGATCGCGATCCATATGCTCATCGCCGACCCTCCCCGCGGCCTGTTCCGGCGTCACTCGCGCGGCGTCCGCGCGCCCACAGGACGAGCGGCGCCGCCAGCGCCGCGACCAGGACGGGCACGCCTGCGGGCAGCACGGGCAGCAGACCGAGCCCCAGGAGGACGGCGAGGGCGGCGACGGCGCGCTCCGTCGTGGTCTTCAGCATCGGCGCGAGCAGCGCCAGGAAGACCGCGGGACCGGCCGCGTCGAGCCCCCAGGCGTCGGTGTCCCCGATGGCCTCCGCGCCGAGCGCGCCGAGCAGGGTGGTGAGGTTCCACAGGACGTACAGGGTGAGTCCGGTGACGGTGAACCCGATCCGGACGGCGCGCCGCGTGGGCTGGGCGAGGGCCACGGCCGTCGTCTCGTCGATGACCCACTGGGCGGCCAGCGGCCGCACCGCGCGCGGGAGGGCCAGCAACTGCGACAGCCGCAGCCCGTAGAAGGCGTTGCGCACGCCCAGGAAGAACGCCCCCGCCGCCGCGGTGAGCGGGTTCCCGCCGGCCGCGAGGGCGCCGACGAGTGCGAACTGGGACGCGCCGGTGAACACCAGGAGGCTGAGGGCGCAGGTCTGGGCGAGGGTGAGTCCGCTGCCGGCCGAGGTCACCCCGAAGGCGAACCCGGACAGTCCGACGGCGACTCCGACTCCGAGGGCGTCCCGCACGACGGCGGCGTCCGGCTTGCCACCGGGGGCCGCGCCCGCGCCGGGTGCGTCGGGAAGGGCTGTCTGTTCTGTCACGCCTCGAACGGTAGGAGCAGCTCCGACCGCGTGTCTTGTACGTTCTTGCGCTCCCGCTGGTAGGCACCGGGCGGTACGCCGACGATCCGCGCGAAGTGCCGGTTCAGGTGGGGCTGGTCGGTGAAACCCACGGCGACGGCCGCCTCGGCCGGGGACGTCCCGGTGTCCAGCAGCCGGCGCGCCCGGCGCACCCGGGCGTCCGTCAGCCAGGCGTGGGGCGGCATGCCGTAGGCGTCCCGGAAGGCGCGCAGCAGGGCGAACGGGCTGCTCCCGAGTTCCCCGGCGAGCCGCTCCAGGCTCGGCGGGTCGGCCATCCGCTCCTCCAGCACGGCACGCGCGCGTGCCGCCGTCCCGGCACCGGCCGTACGCACCGGGCGCCGGGGCAGCGACCCGCCGTTCAGCCGCAGCAGCCGGGTCACCGCCACGCGCAGCAGGGTGTCGGCGGCGAGCGCGTTGCCGTCGTCGGCGGCCCGCAGCACGCGGTGCACCAGCTCGACGGCGTACGGGTCGTCGAGCACCGGCCGGACGAACCCCGGGGTACCGCGCAGCGTCGTCGTCTCCGCCGCTATCCGGGCCACCAGCTCGGGCGCCGGGTAGACGGCCCCGTACCGCCACCCCTCCGGCACGCCCGCCCGACCGGTGTGCGGGGTGTCGGGGTTGACCAGAGCGAGCGAACCGGCACCGGCGTACTGGTCGCCCCCGCCGTGGTGGAAGACCTCCACGCCGTCCGCGATGGCGGCGATGACGAAGTGCTCGTGCGTGTGGCGCACGAAGGTCTTGCGGATGTACTGGGCGCGGAGCAGGTCGACGTCGGGCAGCTCCGCGTAGCGCCAGTGCCGTGCCCGCTCACCCGATCCCGCCATGTCCCCCATTCTCCGCCCACCGGGTCGGGCCTCGGGCGAGGGCCCGGGTGTACGTGACGGCGCCGACCCGCCCACCATGCATGCCCCGCGTACCGGCCGCGAGCCGACCCGGTCCCCCTCCCGCCCGGCGCTCGCCCGCCTCCGGACCGGCCCCGACCGGCTGTCCGACCGGCTCGTCCGCCCGGCCCGAGCCGACCGGCCCGTCCGCCCGGCTCGGGCCGATTGTCAGTGGCCGGGTGCACGATGGATCCATGGTCAGCTCCGCACACCGAGCCCTCGACGGCTTCTCCCCCGCGACCCGCGGCTGGTTCACGGGGGCCTTCTCCGCGCCCACGTCCGCCCAGGCGGGCGCGTGGCAGGCCATCTCGCAGGGTTCGGACGTGCTCGTGGTCGCCCCCACCGGGTCGGGCAAGACGCTGGCCGCCTTCCTCGCAGCGCTGGACCAGCTCACCTCGACGCCCCCGCCCGCCGACCCCAAGAAGCGCTGCCGCGTCCTGTACGTCTCGCCGCTCAAGGCCCTGGCCGTCGACGTCGAGCGCAACCTCCGCAGCCCGCTGACCGGCATCCGCCAGGAGTCCGTGCGCCTCGGCCTGCCCGAACCCGAGGTCAAGGTCGGCATCCGCTCCGGCGACACCCCGGCCGCCGAGCGCCGTGCCCTGGCCACCCGGCCGCCGGACATCCTGATCACCACCCCGGAGTCACTCTTCCTGATGCTGACGTCGGCCACGCGCGAGGCACTGACCGGCGTCGAGACGGTGATCCTGGACGAGGTGCACGCGGTCGCGGGCACCAAGCGCGGCGCCCATCTCGCGCTCACCCTGGAGCGGCTGGACGAGCTGCTGCCCAAGCCGGCCCGCCGCATCGGGCTGTCGGCGACGGTCCGCCCGGTGGACGAGGTCGCCCGCTTCCTCGCCCCGCGCGGCCGGGTGGAGGTCGTCCAGCCGGAGTCGGGCAAGGAGTTCGACCTGTCCGTCGTCGTCCCGGTCGAGGACCTCGGCGAGCTGGGCGGTTCCCCGGTCGCGGACGGCAATGACGGCGCGGAGCGCCCGTCGATCTGGCCGCACGTCGAGGAACGGATCACCGACCTGGTCCAGTCGCACCGCTCCACGATCGTCTTCGCCAACTCGCGGCGGCTGGCCGAGCGCCTGTGCAACCGGCTCAACGAGATCGCGTACGAGCGCGCGACCGGCGAACCGCTCGACGAGCACCACTCCCCCGCCGAGCTGATGGGCGGCTCGGGCGCCGCCCAGGGCGCGCCGCCCGTGATCGCCCGCGCCCACCACGGCTCGGTCTCCAAGGAGCAGCGCGCCCAGGTCGAGGAGGACCTCAAGGCCGGCCGGCTGCCCGCCGTCGTCGCGACCTCCAGCCTGGAGCTGGGCATCGACATGGGAGCCGTCGACCTGGTCGTCCAGGTCGAGTCGCCGCCCTCCGTCGCCTCCGGCCTCCAGCGCGTCGGCCGCGCGGGACACCAGGTCGGCGCGGTCTCCACGGGCGTCGTCTTCCCCAAGTACCGCGGCGATCTGGTGCAGTCGGCGGTGGTCACCGAGCGGATGCGCAGCGGCGCCATCGAGGCGCTGAGAATCCCCGCGAACCCGCTGGACGTGCTGGCCCAGCAGTTGGTGGCGATGACCGCGCTGGACACCTGGCAGGTCGACGACCTCCTCGCCACGGTCCGCCGCGCCGCGCCCTTCGCCTCGCTGCCGGAGTCGGCCTTCACCGCCGTCCTGGACATGCTCGCGGGCCGCTATCCCTCCGACGCCTTCGCCGAGCTGCGCCCGCGCGTGGTGTGGGACCGGGTCGCCGGTACGGTCACCGGCCGCCCGGGAGCGCAGCGGCTCGCCGTGACGTCCGGGGGCACGATCCCCGACCGCGGGCTCTTCGGCGTGTTCCTCGCCGGTGCCGATCCGAAGAAGGGCGGCGGGCGGGTCGGCGAGCTGGACGAGGAGATGGTGTACGAGTCCCGCGTGGGGGACGTCTTCACGCTCGGCACCAGCTCCTGGCGGATCGAGGACATCACGCGCGACCGGGTCCTGGTCTCCCCGGCGCCGGGCGTGCCGGGCAGGCTGCCGTTCTGGAAGGGCGACCAGCTCGGCCGTCCCCTGGAGCTGGGCCGCGCGCTGGGCGCGTTCCTGCGCGAGGTCGGTTCCCTGTCGCGGGAGGACGCCCGGCTGCGCCTGGTCGCCGCGGGCCTGGACGCCTGGGCCGCGGACAACGTGCTGTCGTACCTCGACGAGCAGCGCGAGGCCTGCGGCCACGTCCCCGACGACCGCACCGTCGTCGTCGAGCGCTTCCGGGACGAGCTGGGCGACTGGCGCGTCGTGGTCCACTCCCCCTTCGGCGCCCAGGTCCACGCCCCCTGGGCCCTCGCCCTGGGTGCCCGGCTGACCGAGCGCTACGGCATGGACGCGCAGGTCATGCACGCCGACGACGGCATCGTGCTGCGCCTGCCGGACGCCGACCTGATGGGCCTGGACTTCCTCGACCAGGACCCTGCGAAGCCGGGCCTGGAGTACGACGCCGAGAAGGCGCCGGTGGGCGCGGCCGACGTCGTCTTCGACAAGGGCGAGGTGGACCGGGTCGTCACCGACCAGGTGGGCGGCTCGGCGCTGTTCGCGTCCCGCTTCCGTGAGTGCGCCGCCCGCGCGCTGCTGCTGCCCCGCCGCAGCCCGGGCAGGCGCACCCCGCTGTGGCAGCAGCGACAGCGGGCCGCGCAGTTGCTGGAGGTGGCGAGCGAGTACGGCTCGTTCCCGATCGTCCTGGAGGCCGTCCGCGAGTGCCTCCAGGACGTCTTCGACGTGCCCGGTCTGGTCGAGCTGATGGGCGACGTGGAGACCCGCAAGGTCCGCCTCGTCGAGGTGACCACCCCCGAACCGTCCCCCTTCGCCCGCTCGCTCCTGTTCGGCTACGTCGCCCAGTTCCTGTACGAGGGCGACTCACCGCTCGCCGAGCGCCGGGCCGCCGCCCTGTCCCTGGACTCCCGGCTGCTGGCCGAGCTGCTCGGCCAGGCGGAGCTGCGCGAGCTGCTCGACGCCGAGGTCCTCACCGAGCTGGAGCGCGAGCTGCAGTGGCTCACCGAGGACCGCCGGGTCAAGGACTCCGAAGGCGTCGCCGACCTGCTGCGGGTGCTCGGTCCGCTGACGGACGCGGAGCTGGCCGAGCGGGGCGCCGAGCCGCAGTGGGCGCCCGAGCTGGCCGCGGCCCGCCGCGCGATCAGGGTGCGGATCGCCGGCGCCGACCACTGGGCGGCGATCGAGGACGCGGGCCGGCTGCGCGACGCGCTGGGCACGGCGCTGCCCGTCGGTGTGCCCGAGGCCTTCACCGAGCCGGTCAAGGACCCGCTCGGCGACCTCCTGGCCCGCCATGCCCGCACCCACGGCCCCTTCACGTCGGTCACCGCGGCGGCCCGCTTCGGGCTGGGCGTGGCGGTCACCGAGGGCGCCCTGCAGCGGCTCGCCGGGGCGGGACGGGTCGTACAGGGCGAGTTCCATCCGGCGGGCATCGGCCAGGAGTGGTGCGACGCGACCGTGCTGCGCAGGCTGCGCCGCCGTTCCCTGGCCGCGCTCCGGCACGAGCTGGAGCCGGTGGCACCGGCCGCGCTCGGCCAGTTCCTCCCCCAGTGGCAGCACATCGGCAAGGGGCACACCCTGCGCGGCACCGACGGACTGGTCCGCGCCGTGGAGCAGCTACAGGGCGCCGCCGTGCCCGCCTCCGCGCTGGAGAAGCTGGTCCTGCCCTCCCGCGTGGCGGGCTACAGCCCGGCGATGCTGGACGAGCTGACGGCCGCCGGTGAGGTGGTGTGGGCGGGAGCGGGTTCGCTGCCCGGCAAGGACGGCTGGGTCTCCCTCTACCTGGCGGACGCGGCCCCCCTGCTCCTGCCGCCCCCGCATCCCCTGGAGACCACCGCCCTGCACGAGTCCGTGCTGAGCACGCTCTCGGGCGGGTACGGCCTGTTCTTCCGGCAGATCGCCGACCAGGTCCGCGCCACCACCCACCCCGAGGCCACCGATCCGCAGTTGGCCGACGCCCTGTGGGACCTGGCCTGGTCCGGACGGCTGACGAACGACACCCTCGCGCCCCTGCGCTCCCTGCTGGGCTCCGGACGCACCGCGGGGTCCACCGCCCACCGTGCCAAGCGCGCGGTGCCCCGGGGGCGGTACGGCTCGCTGACGGCCGCCGCCCGCCCGGCGTCCCGCACCGGCCCGCCGACGGTCGCGGGACGCTGGTCGCTGCTCCCCGCCCGCGAGGCCGACGGCACGGTGCGGGCCCACGCCCTGGCCCGCACGCTCCTCGACCGGCACGGTGTGGTGACCCGCGGCGCCGTCGCCGCCGAGGGCGTGGAGGGGGGCTTCTCGGCGGTGTACCGGATCCTGGCCGCCTTCGAGGAGAGCGGCCAGGCACGGCGCGGCTACGTTGTCGAGGGGCTGGGCGCGGCACAGTTCGCCATGGAGGGCGCCGTGGACCGGCTGCGCGCGGTGGCGAACGCCCGCGACCGCGGGGACGACGCTCCCCCGCCCGCGATGCCAGTGACCGGCGCCCCCGACCCGGGCGGCCCCGCCACACCCGCAGCCGAGCCCCCCTTCGCCTCCTTCCCCGACTTTGCCCCCGGCGACCTCGAGCACCCCGCGTCCAGCCATCCCCCCGACGACTTCGACGCATCCGACGACGTCTTCGCCGACCCCGGCCGCCTGGGCCGTTCTCCTTCCCGGGGCGACTACATCTCGCCGCGCGACTACGCCGAGCCGGGCGCCGGCGGCCCGCGCGGGGGCGGCGGGCACAGCGGCCCCGGCGGCCCGCGCGGGGCGTACGGCACCGGATTCCCCGGCCGGCGCGAGGGCACCGCCCCCGGGCCGCGGGCTGTCGTCCTGGCCGCCGCCGATCCGGCGAACGCCTACGGCGCGGCCCTCGGCTGGCCCGAGCCGCCTGCCGGCGCCACCCACAAGCCCGGTCGCAAGGCGGGCTCCCTGGTGGTGCTGGTCGGGGGTGAGCCGGCGCTCTACATGGAACGCGGCGGAAAGACGCTCCTTCTGTGGCCCTCCGACTCCGACCGGCTGCCCACCGAGGACGCCCGCCTGCGAGCCGCCGCCCAGGCGCTCGCCGAGTCCGCCCGCGCCGGTTCCCTCGGCACGGTCACGGTGGAGCGGATCAACGGCGCGGCGGCCCTGACGTCCCCCTTCGGCCCCCTGCTGGAGGGAGCGGGCTTCGTCGCCACCCCGCGCGGTCTGCGCATCAGGGCGTGACCCTGTCACCCTTGGACCATGCCCGAAGGAGACACGGTCTGGCAGGCGGCGCGACGGCTGCACGACGCCCTCGCGGGCAAGGTCCTGACCCGCAGCGACTTCCGCGTCCCCCGGTACGCGACGGCCGACCTGTCCGGCCGCACGGTCCTGGACGTCACCCCGCGCGGCAAGCACCTGCTCACCCGCGTCGAGGGCGGCCTGACGGTGCACTCGCACCTGCGCATGGACGGCTCCTGGAAGGTGTTCGCGCCCGGTCAGCGCTGGAGCGGCGGCCTCGCGCACCAGATCAGGGTCGTCCTCGCCACCGCCGACCGCACGGCCGTCGGCTACCGCCTCCCGGTGCTGGAAATCCTGCGCACCGCCGACGAGCGGCGGGCCGTCGGCCATCTGGGCCCGGACCTGCTCGGCCCCGACTGGGACCCGGTGCGCGCGCTCGACAACCTGCGCGCGGACCCGGGCCGTCCGCTCGGCGAGGCCCTGCTCGACCAGCGCAATCTGGCCGGTATCGGCAACGTCTACAAGTGCGAGCTCTGCTTCCTCCTCGGCGTCACGCCCTGGCTGCCGGTCGGGGAGCTGTCCGCCGACCGAGCCGCGCGGCTTCCCGCACTCGCGCACAGGCTGTTGGACGCCAACCGGGACCGCCCGGTCCGCCGCACAACGGGTCTGCGCGGCCACGACCTCTTCGTGTACGGCCGGGCGCCCCGCCCCTGCCTGCGCTGCGGCACGTCGGTCCGGGTGGCCGACCAGGGCGACGGCTCCCGCGAGCGCCCCACGTACTGGTGCCCGACCTGCCAGCCGGGGCCCGCACCGCGCCCCGGCAGCCCGCCGGCCCCACGGATTCGGCGCCGTACGGGCGGCTGAGGGGGCCGGGAGAGGCTCAGCCGGCGGTGACGAGGGCGTCCATCTGACCGGCAGCCTCGCGCATGCCCTCGTCCATGCCCATCGACATGAGCTGGTCCATCTGCTCCCGGGTGTCGAAGACCGCCCGCATCTCCAGGCGGGTGCCGCCGTCGTGCTCGGTGAGCGTCACCCGGTTCGCGGTCGTCGGCATCGCGGCGTTCGGCACCCCGTGCTCGTCGGCGAACCCGTCGGTGAACTCCAGCGACCGAGGCTCGTCGACCGTGGCCACCCGCCACCAGCCGCGGTACTTCTCGCCCTGCGGGCCGGTCATGTAGTACGTGACGTCCCCGCCCGGCGTCAGGTCGTGCTCCTCCACCGTCGCCGGGAAGGACGGGGGTCCCCACCAGCGCTCCAGTTGCCGTGGATCGGCCCACAGCCGCCACACCCGTTCCACGGGGGCGCCGAAGTCGGCGACCAGGGTGAGGGTCAGCCGGTCGAGGTCCTTGTCCACACTGGTGACAGTCATCGGCTCCGTCCTTCCGTCGGCCCGTTCGCTTCCCCCGGCCGGTTCGCCTCCGCCACCCCGTTCGCCTCCGCCAGCCGGTTCGCTTTCCCCGGCAGGTTCGGCCCGTCATCCGGCCACGTCCCCCACAGGGCCCGTCGCCACCGCCCGGCTTCCAGCGCACCCACGGCCCGGCGCCGCGGCACGCAGTGCACCGGCAGCACGCTCAGCCCCCACCCGCCGACCGCGACCGCCCCTTCGACCACCCCGGCGCCGGGCGCCAGCGCCAGCCGCAGCACGGCCCACCACCACAGCGCGCAGCAACCCAGCGCGACCGCTCGGCGGGCCGTCCGCGCCGCCATCCCGAGTCATCCGTTTCCGGCCTGGAACATCCAATGCTGCTTCTCGAGATCGGCCGTGACCTGGATGAAGATGTCCTGGCTCACGGGATCGGGCTCCCCGCTCGCCGCTATCCGCTCGCGCATCCGCCCGATCACCGCACCCAGCGCGTCCACGATGGTCTGCACGGCGGCGGTGTCGTCGACCCAGCCCTCGGGCGTCACGTCGATGCCGCTGCCGACGGCGACCGTCGCGGCCCGCCCGTCCGGGGACACGCCGAGCGCCGACGCGCGCTCCGCCACGGTGTCCGAGTGCGCCCGGGCGGTGTCGACGAGTTCGTCGAGCTGGAGGTGTACGGAGCGAAAGCGCGGACCGACCACGTTCCAGTGGATCTGCTTCGCCACCAGGGCCAGGTCGACCAGGTCGACGAGGGCGCCCTGCAGCGCCTCGGAGACGGTCTTCAGGTCCGCGTCGGACAACGGGCTCTTCACGACGTACATGCACGCCTCCGTCGGTTCGTCCCCCGGCCATCTCCCTCCACGATGACCGCACCCGCACGGACCGGCAAACGGGCGCAGGCGGCTTCGACGGCGCCCGCGACGGCCCGCAGGACGCCCCCAGGCGTGCGAAAGCCCCGGCCACGTCACTCCGGTCCTCCGGAGCGACCCCGGCCGGGGCCTCACACGCACACGTTCTCGGGGGCTCAGGCGGCGACGACGTCCACTGCCTCGGCGGGCGCCTTGATGGTGACCCGTTCCGGTGGCACACCGGACACCGAGACGGAACCCAGCATCGGGCGCACCGGTGCCGGTACGGTCTCGCTGGGCGTCGCCGCAGCGGACTGGGCCAGCTCGGCGAGGGCGAGTTCGTCGCTCACTTCACGCATGAGCTCGGACATCCGTACGTCCAGCGCGTCGCAGATGGCGGAGAGCAGCTCGGAAGAAGCCTCCTTCTGCCCCCGCTCCACCTCGGAGAGATAGCCGAGTGAGACTCGGGCGGACGAGGAGACTTCGCGCAGAGTACGGCCCTGGCGTTGGCGCTGCCGACGCAGCACGTCACCCAGCAGGCGACGGAGCAGAATCATCGGTGGCTCCCTCCTCGGACCGTGTAACCGCATCCTTCACGCCCCACCGTACCGCCTCGCGCCGCGGCCGTGCGGGGAGCGATGTCGTGTTCACTCAGGGCTGCAAACATCAAAACCCCCCGTTCCGTTCCGTATCCTGTGCCCGCTCATTCCCGGTCTGTTCGCTCGCAAGCTCCGTCAGAAGAAGCGCGAGTACGCTCCGTACACTCTCCATACGAATTTCCGCGCGGTCGCCGTTCAACCGCAGCGCCTCCACTTTTCCGCCGTCGGCGCAACCCTCGCCGGCCCCGTCCACGGCCACGAAGACCGTCCCGACGGGCTTCCCGTCCTGCGGGTCCGGGCCGGCCACGCCCGTCGTCGCGATCCCCCAGTCGGCACCCAGCGCCGTGCGCACACCTGCCGCCATCTGGGCCGCGACCTGCGGGTCGACCGCTCCCCGGGCCGCGAGCAGCCCGCCGTCGACGCCGAGCACTTCCCGCTTGAGTTCCGTCGCGTACGCGGTGACGGAACCCCGGAAGGCCTTGGAGGCCCCGGGGACCGCCGTGAGCGCGGCAGCGACCATTCCACCCGTCAGTGACTCGGCGACCGCGAGGGTCTCGCCCCTGACCGTGAGTAGTCGCACCACGTCGGCGGCCGTAGAACTCAAGCTTCCGTCTCCTTCAACGCCGCTCTGCGTTCGGCGATTCCCCGGCGGCGCAGCACAATGGCCTGCTTCACATAGTCCAGCCCGGTCGCCACGGTCAGGACGACCGCCGCGGCCATCACCCAGAACCTCAGGGTGGCCAGGGGCCCCGTGAGCGCCAGGACGTACATGCCGACGGCGATGCCCTGGGTGAGCGTCTTCAGCTTGCCGCCCCGGCTGGCGGGGATGACGCCGTACCGGATGACCACGAAACGCAGGACGGTGATCCCGAGTTCCCGGCCGAGGATGACGGCCGTCACCCACCACGGCAGGTCGCCCAGCGCGGACAGGCAGATGAGCGCCGCTCCCATGATCGCCTTGTCGGCGATGGGGTCGGCGATCTTCCCGAAGTCGGTGACGAGGTTGTAGGTGCGCGCCAGATGCCCGTCGAACAGGTCGGTGATCATGGCGATGGCGAAGGCGGCCCAGGCGAAGGAGCGCCAGGCCGGGTCGTACCCGCCGTTGCCGAGCATCAGCGCGACGAAGGCCGGCACGAGGAGCAGCCGGAGCATCGTCAGCAGATTGGCGACATTCCAGACGCTCGCCTGGTTGACGGCCGCGGCCGCGATCTTGCCACCCCGTCCGGGCGCTCCGCCCTCGGTCGCGCCCCGTTCCGCCCTGCCCCGGTTCACGGCGCCCGCCGGAGTCGTACACTCCCCCGGCTCCTGTGCCGCCCCCGTGCCGCCGCGCGGGCCGGTCCTGCTCGCACGGGAGGAGCCGCCCGCCGCGGACGCCGGGACTCCGGTCATCTGCCGGCCTCCTCACTCCACTCGGGCGAGCCCTGGAGCGGCTCGGCCACCAGGTCGACACCCTCCGTACCGACCACCTTCGCGTCGACCATACGACCCACACTCAGGCCCTCGCCGCTCGTGAGCAGCACCTGGCCGTCCGTCTCGGGCGCCTGGTGCTCCGCGCGGCCGCGGACGCCGTCGCCCTCGTCGGCCGGGTCCACGGACTCGACCAGTACCCGCACGGTCGCTCCGACACGCTCGTCGGCCCGCTGCGAGACCAGTTCCTCGGCGAGCCGGGAGACCCGGGCCAGCCGCTCGGCGACGACGTCCTCGTCCAGCTTGTCGGCGTAGGTCGCGGCCTCGGTGCCCTCCTCGTCGGAGTAGCCGAAGACGCCGATGGCGTCGAGCCGGGCGTGGTTCAGGAACCGCTCCAGCTCGGCGAGGTCGGCCTCGGACTCGCCGGGGAAGCCGACGATGAAGTTGGAGCGCACGCCCGCCTCGGGGGCCTTGCCCCGGATGGTGTCGAGGAGCTCCAGGAAGCGGTCGGTGTCGCCGAAGCGGCGCATCGCGCGCAGCACGTTCGGGGCGGAGTGCTGGAAGGAGAGGTCGAAGTAGGGCACGACCTTCGGCGTGGAGGTCAGCACGTCGATCAGGCCGGGGCGCATCTCGGCGGGCTGGAGGTAGCTGACCCGCACCCGCTCGATGCCGTCGACCTCGGCGAGGTTCGGCAGCAGCGACTCCAGGAGGCGGATGTCGCCGAGGTCCTTGCCGTAGGAGGTGTTGTTCTCGGAGACCAGCATGATCTCCTTGACGCCCTGCTCGGCCAGCCACCGCGTCTCGTTGAGCACGTCGCTCGGGCGGCGCGAGATGAAGGAGCCGCGGAAGGACGGGATGGCGCAGAAGGAGCAGCGCCGGTCGCAGCCGGAGGCCAGCTTCACCGAGGCGACCGGGGAGCCGTCCAGCCGGCGGCGCAGGGGCGCGCGGGGCCCGGAGGCGGGGGCGACGCCCTCGGGGAGGTCGGCCGGGCCGTGTCCCGGCAGGGCGACGGCGGCGCCGGCCTCCTGGCGCTCGGCGGGGCTGATCGGCAGCAGCTTGCGCCGGTCGCGCGGGGTGTGGGCGGCGTGGATGCCGCCGTTCAGGATGGTCTGGAGCCGGTCGGAGATGTCGGCGTAGTCGTCGAAGCCGAGGACGCCGTCGGCCTCCGGGAGGGCGTCGGCCAGCTCCTTGCCGTACCGCTCGGCCATGCAGCCCACGGCCACCACGGCCTGCGTTCTCCCGTGGCCCTTGAGGTCGTTGGCCTCCAGGAGGGCGTCCACGGAGTCCTTCTTGGCGGCCTCGACGAAGCCGCACGTGTTCACGACGGCGACGTCCGCTTCCTCGGCGTCCTCGACGAGCTTCCAGCCGTCCGCCTCCAGACGGCCTGCGAGCTCCTCCGAGTCCACCTCGTTACGGGCGCAGCCAAGGGTGACGAGTGCGACGGTGCGGCTTTCAGGCATGGGCTCAAGACTACTTCGTCCCGCCGACGGCCCACGTCGACGGGGTTGGCCGTTCCCTGCCGGCCCCGTGATCTCCCGCTGCCGCGATCCGCTATCCGACCTGCGGATCGCCCTTCGTGTACGTCAGCCGCTCGACGGCCCCGGGCTGGAAGTCGTCCTCGATCTTCTTGCCGTTGACGTACAGCTCTATGGCACCGGCGTCGCCGAGGACGAGGTCGACCTTCTCGTTGTCCTGGAAGGTCTTGGAGTCGCCCTGGTCGAGCAGTCCGTCGAAGAGCAGCCGGCCGTTGTGGTCCTTGGCGGAGATCCAGCTCCGCCCGTCGCTGGCGCTGACCTTGACGGTCACCTTGTCCGCCGGCGCGGCGGCGATGGCGCTGTCGCTCGGCTTGGGGTCGGCGGGCTTCTTGGGCGCGGCGCTGGAGGAGGCGGAGCGGCCGGACGAGGGCTGGGCCCCCTCGGCCACGCTCGCCTCGTGGCCGCCGTCGTCGCCGCCCTTGACGAAGGTGAAGCCCACGAAGCCGACCACGGCGACGATGGCGGCGACCATGGCGGCGGTCCAGTTGGGGCCGCGCCGCTCGGGACGGATGCGCTCCGCCTCGAACAGGGGCGCGGCGGGGGTCGGTGCCGGGCGTCCCCCGTGCTGGGCGTCGAACTGGGCGAGCAGTTCGGCCGGATCGAGCCCGACGGCCTTGGCGAGGGTGCGGATGTGACCGCGCGCGTAGACGTCGCCGCCGCAGGGCGCGAAGTCGTCCGCCTCGATGGCGTGCACGATGGCGATGCGGACCCGGGTGGCGGTGGTGATGTCGTCGACGGTCAGCCCGGCGGCGATCCGGGCCTGTTTGAGGGCGCGGCCGACGGAGGGGCGGGCTTCCTCGGAAACGTCTTCGGGGACGCCGTGGGACACGTCTTCGATCGGACGCTCGTCTTCGGGGGAGATGCCGTTGGACACGGGGGCGCCTTTCGAGCGTTTAGCCGCCTGTGCTGGGCGTTCAGTCTAGGAGGGGTGCGAAGGGGTGGGGCAACCGGGCGGTACGACCTTTACGCCATCGGAATGGCCCGGAACCCCGATGGTGGCCCATCTGTCGGTCACTTCCCTCAACTTGACGTAGGGCATGGGGAAACGGTTGCTCAATGATCCCTAACGGGTGAGTCACGATCGGCCGCCCGGCCGCCGTGTCCCTCCGTCGGCGGAACCCTTCTCCTACCCGCTCCTATCCCTCGGACTCCCCCCGGATCACCGCGAGCACGCCGTCCAGCTCGTCGGGCTTCACCAGAACGTCCCGCGCCTTCGAACCCTCGCTCGGTCCGACGATGCTCCGCGACTCCATCAGGTCCATCAGCCGCCCGGCCTTCGCGAAGCCCACGCGCAGCTTGCGCTGGAGCATCGAGGTCGACCCGAACTGTGTGGAGACGACCAGCTCGGCGGCCTGGCACAGCAGGTCGAGGTCGTCGCCGATGTCCTCGTCGATCTCCTTCTTCTGCTTGGTGCCGACCGTGACGTCGTCGCGGAAGACCGGCGCCATCTGGTCCTTGCAGTGCTGGACGACGAGCGCGACCTCCTCCTCGGTCACGAACGCGCCCTGCATACGGGTCGGCTTGTTCGCGCCCATCGGCAGGAAGAGGCCGTCGCCCTTGCCGATCAGCTTCTCGGCGCCGGGCTGGTCGAGGATGACCCGCGAGTCGGCGAGCGAGGAGGTGGCGAAGGCGAGCCGCGAGGGCACGTTGGCCTTGATCAGACCGGTGACGACGTCCACGGAGGGCCGCTGGGTGGCGAGCACCAGGTGGATGCCGGCCGCGCGGGCGAGCTGTGTGATCCGCACGATCGCGTCCTCGACGTCGCGCGGCGCCACCATCATCAGGTCGGCCAGCTCGTCCACGATCACCAGCAGGTACGGGTACGGCTGGAGCTCGCGCTCGCTGCCCTCGGGCGGCTTGACCTTGCCCTCGCGCACCGCGCGGTTGAAGTCGTCGATGTGCCGGTAGCCGTAGGCGGCGAGGTCGTCGTAGCGCAGGTCCATCTCGCGCACGACCCACTGGAGCGCCTCGGCGGCCCGCTTCGGGTTGGTGATGATCGGCGTGATCAGGTGCGGGATGCCCTCGTACGCGGTCAGTTCGACGCGCTTGGGGTCGACCAGGATCATCCGGACGTCCTCCGGGGTGGCCCGCATCATGATCGAGGTGATCAGGCAGTTGATGCAGGACGACTTGCCGGAACCGGTGGCGCCCGCGACCAGCATGTGCGGCATCTTCGCCAGCGAGTGCATGACGTAGCCGCCCTCGACGTCCTTGCCGAAGGCGACCAGCATCGGGTCGTCGTCCTCGGCGGACTCCGCGAGGCGCAGGACGTCGCCGAGGTTGACCATCTCCCGGTCGGTGTTGGGGATCTCGATGCCGACCGCGGACTTGCCCGGGATCGGGCTGATGATCCGCACGTCGGGGCTGGCGACGGCGTACGCGATGTTCTTGGTCAGCGCGGTGATCCGCTCCACCTTGACGGCGGGGCCCAGTTCGACCTCGTAGCGCGTGACCGTCGGTCCGCGGGTGAAGCCGGTGACGCGGGCGTCGACCTTGAACTCGGTGAAGACGGTGGTCAGCGAGTCCACTATGGCGTCGTTGGCGGCGCTGCGTGCCTTGCCGGGGCCGCCGCGCGTGAGGGAGTCGAGGGACGGCAGGGAGTAGGTGATGTCGCCGGAGAGCTGGAGCTGCTCGGCTCGCGGCGGCAGGTCGCGCTCCTTGGGCAGCGGTGTCTTCGTCAGGTCGGGGACGCCGCCGCCCGCCGGTGCCTCCTCGGGCGTCCTGGCGGCGTCCTTCTTGAGCTTCCCCGGCTGCGGACGCGCCGCGGGCACGGGGGTGGGGGTCGGCGTCGTGGACTCGCGGTCCCCCGTGCTCACGCCCTGGGTGAGGTCGGCGACCAGCGGCGAGGGCGGCATCCCGTGCAGCACGGCGCCGTCGAGCGCGGCGGCGGCCGCGGCGGCGACGTCCACGGCGTCCATCGACCGGTTCATCTCCGGCTGCGGCACGGCGGAGCGCCGGGGCCTGCCGCGGCGCCTGAGCGCCTCCTGCTCGGCGGCGTCCGGGTCGTACGGCTCGGCGGCGGCCGGCGTCCCGCGCCTGCGGGGCCGGGCGGGCAGCGCCTCGCGCCACTGTTCGTCGTAGCGCTCGTCGTCGTCCGTGTAGCCGTCGGCCTCCGGGTCGTGGACCACGCCGAGCCGCACCCCGAGCTGCCGCAGCCGCTGCGGGATCGCGTTGACCGGGGTGGCGGTGACGACGAGCAGCCCGAAGACCGTGAGCAGCACGAGCAGCGGCACGGCCAGCACGTCGGTCATCGTGTACGACAACGGGGTCGCCGCGCCCCAGCCGATCAGACCCCCGGCGTCCCTTATCGCCTGCATGCCCTCGCTGCGGGCCGGTGAGCCGCAGGCGATGTGCACCTGGCCGAGCACGCCGACGACGAGCGCGGACAGGCCGATCACGATCCGCCCGTTGGCCTCCGGCTTCTCGGGATGCCGGATCAGGCGTACGGCGACGGCGCCGAGCAGGATCGGCACGAGCAGGTCGAGGCGGCCGAAGGCGCCGGTCACGAGGATCTCGACGAGGTCGCCGACGGGTCCCTTGAGGTCGGCCCAGGTGCCCGCGGCGACGATGAGCGCGACGCCGAGCAGCAGCAGGGCGACGCCGTCCTTGCGGTGGGCCGGGTCGAGGTTCTTGGCGCCCTGCCCTATGCCGCGGAAGACGGCGCCGACTCCGTGCGCGAGGCCCAGCCAGAGCGCTCGCACCAGCCGGTAGACGCCTCCGGTGGGGTTCGGAGCCGGTTGGGGCGCGGGCTTCTTCGCCGCGGCCTTCTTGGCGGGCGCCTTCTTCGCGGGTGCCTTTTTCGCGGCGGCCTTCTTGGCGGGACCCTTCGCGGGAGCGGCCGCCTTCTTCGCGGGCTGCTTCTTGGCTGCGGAGGGACGTGAGGCCATGGGTCCGAGGTTACCGGGGGAGGCGGCCGTCGACACGTGTGCCTACCGCTTCACCCGTTCGTGTCGCCCCCGAACGGTGACAGAACTGACGGCTCCGGTACCGCGCCTGACAAGCCCTCACCGAGGCGGCCCCGCAGACGGCTGCGCCGGACCGGCGGGCCGCCGTACGGAGCCCCGCGCGGCACCAGGGGGGCGAGGACCGTCAGTTGACGGCGGCCTGGCCTCCGGGGGAGCCCGGCTCCAGGGCGTCCAGCGCCCGCCGCAGGCCGGTGAGCTTGCGTTCCAGGTGGGCGGCCGTCGCCACCGCCGCCGCGTCCGTCGACTCGTCGCCGAGCTGCTTGGACAGCGCCTCTGCCTGCTCCTCCACGGCCGCGAGCCGCGCCGACAGTTCGGCGAGCAGCCCGGCAGGTTCCTTGGCCTCGCCCGCCTCGGCCTTGCCGTTGCCCTCGAGCTGGAGCCGCAGCAGGGCCGCCTGCTCGCGCAGTTGGCAGTTCTTCATGTACAGCTCGACGAAGACCGAGACCTTGGCGCGCAGCACCCAGGGATCGAACGGCTTGGAGATGTAGTCCACCGCCCCCGCCGCGTACCCGCGGAAGGTGTGGTGGGGGCCGTGGTTGATCGCGGTGAGGAAGATGATCGGGATGTCCCGGGTCCGCTCCCGCCGCTTGATGTGCGCGGCGGTCTCGAAACCGTCCATGCCCGGCATCTGGACGTCCAGCAGAATGACCGCGAAGTCGTCCGTGAGCAGTGCTTTGAGCGCTTCCTCCCCGGACGATGCCCGCACCAGCGTCTGATCGAGCGCCGAGAGGATCGCCTCCAGCGCCAGCAGATTCTCCGGCCGGTCATCGACCAGGAGGATCTTGGCCTTCTGCACCATGGCCCGCCCTCCTCGCCCCGGCGTGGGGCCTCCCCTGTCCACAGGACTTGGCACGGCACCGGCGGGTGCCGCCCCCGGGGACGGCTCCCTTGCGCCGTCCGTCCTTGTGCCGGTCATCGTAGCCGCACCCCGCCTGTCGCCACACCCTGTCACCGTGATGTCACTGTGCTCGTAGCGGAAACGCGGCGGGAGACCAGAAGGTTCCCCGTTTCCCGTGTTCCTACACGGCTTCGGGCACGCCGGGCCGCGACCGCGCGTGAGCCCGGAGGTTCCCGCCGTCGGCACGCACTCCACGTTCGCACACCGTCCGAGCGAGCCGCACGGAAGGTGCCCGAACGTGCGAGGACACCGTGCCCGAAGGTACTCCGGACCCGCAGACCGAACGTACCGGCCGCTTCCCGGCGGCTCCCGCCGGCTCCGCCGTGCTCACTCCTCGTGCATCCACTGCTGCATCACCGTCAGCAGGTGGTCGGGGTCGACGGGCTTGGTCACGTAGTCGGACGCGCCCGACTCGATCGCCTTCTCCCGGTCGCCCTTCATCGCCTTCGCGGTCAGCGCGATGATCGGCAGACCGGCGAACTGGGGCATCCGGCGGATCGCCGTGGTCGTGGCGTACCCGTCCATCTCGGGCATCATGATGTCCATCAGGACGACCGCCACGTCCTCGTGCTGCTCCAGGACCTCGATGCCCTCCCGCCCGTTCTCGGCGTACAGCACGGACAGGCCGTGCTGTTCCAGGACGCTGGTGAGGGCGAAGACGTTGCGGATGTCGTCGTCCACGATCAGCACCTTCTGCCCGCCGAAGCGGATCCCCCGGCTGGACTGCGGCGCCGGCTCCTGCCCCGCGTCCGTCTGCCGCTCGCGCGCCCCCGGGGGCTGTTCGGCCCCGGCCGGCCGGCGGCGGTGCCGGAACAGCGTGGCCGCTCCGTTCGGTGCCTTCTGGTACGGCTTGGCCTCGTCCGTCGCCGCGCTCTCCGCAGCCGGGAGTTCGGCCGCGGCACCGGAGGACGCCGCCGGCTCACCGTCCTCCGCCGAGGGCAGCGGCTGCTGGTACCCGTGGGGCGGCAGCTCGCTCGGGTGCAGCGGCAGGTAGAGCGTGAACGTCGAACCGCGGCCCGGCTCGCTCTGCGCGTGGATCTCACCGCCGAGCAACTGCGCGATCTCCCGCGAGATGGAC
This sequence comes from Streptomyces sp. NRRL F-5650, assembly GCF_000721365.1. Lineage (NCBI taxonomy): Bacteria > Bacillati > Actinomycetota > Actinomycetes > Kitasatosporales > Streptomycetaceae > Streptomyces > Streptomyces sp. NRRL F-5650. The sequence goes on from NZ_JOGV01000008.1 coordinate 166,939, forward strand.
AGCCCGAGCCCCGTACCGCCGTACTTGCGGCTGGTGGTGCCGTCGGCCTGCTTGAACGCCTCGAAGATCACCTGCATCTTGCTGGCCGCGATCCCGATGCCCGTGTCGCTCACGGAGAACGCGATCAGCTCGCCGTCCGGGTCGGTCATCGAACCGGCCTCCAGCAACTGCTCCCGGATCGCCTGCGGAACCTCGTCCCGGGCCGGCCGGATGACCAGCTCGACCGAGCCCGAGTCGGTGAACTTCACCGCGTTGGACAGCAGGTTGCGCAGCACCTGGAGCAGCCGCTGCTCGTCGGTGTGCATCGTCGCGGGCAGCCCCGGCGACACCCGCACCGACAGGTCCAGGCCCTTCTCCGCGCTCAGCGGCCGGAAGGTGGCCTCCACGTAGTCCACGAGCTGGACGAGCGCGATGCGCGTCGGGGAGACGTCCATCTTCCCCGCGTCGACCTTCGACAGGTCGAGGATGTCGTTGATCAGCTGGAGCAGGTCGGAGCCCGCGCCGTGGATCGTCTCGGCGAACTCGACCTGCTTCGGGGTCAGGTTCGCGTCCGCGTTGTCGGCGAGCAACTTGGCCAGGATCAGCAGGGAGTTGAGGGGCGTACGCAGCTCGTGCGACATGTTGGCCAGGAACTCGCTCTTGTAGCGCATGGAGACCGCGAGCTGCTCGGCGCGCTCCTCCAGGACCTGGCGCGCCTCCTCGATCTCGGTGTTCTTCACCTCGATGTCGCGGTTCTGCTGCGCCAGCAGCTCGGCCTTCTCCTCCAGTTCGGCGTTGGACGACTGGAGCGCCTTCTGCCGCTGCTCCAACTCCTCCGAGCGGTCCCGCAGTTGCTCGGTCAGCTCCTGGGACTGCTTCAGCAGCACCTCCGTCTTGGTGTTGACGGAGATCGTGTTGACGCTGGTCGCGATCATCTCGGCGATCTGGTTGAGGAAGTCCTTCTGGATGTGCGTGAACGGCGTGAACGACGCCAGCTCGATGACACCGAGCACCTGCCCCTCGAACAGCACCGGCAGCACGATCACCTGCGCCGGCGGGGCCTCGCCGAGCCCGGAGGAGATCTTCAGGTAGCCGGTCGGCGCGTTCTCCACCAGGATCGTGCGCTTCTCCTTGGCCGCGGTGCCCACCAGCGCCTCCCCCGGCCGGAACGAGGTCGGCATGGACCCCATCGAGTAGCCGTACGACCCGAGCATCCGCAGCTCGTACGCGTCGCCCTCGGCACCCGCCTGCTCCTGCCCGTCGACCAGCGGCATGGCGAGGAAGAACGCCCCGTGCTGCGCCGAGACCACGGGGGTCAGCTCGCTCATGATCAGCGAGGCCACGTCCTGGAGGTCCCGGCGGCCCTGCATCAGGCCCGAGATCCGCGCCAGATTGCCCTTGAGCCAGTCCTGCTCCTTGTTGGCGATCGTGGTGTCGCGCAGGTTGGCGATCATCTTGTTGATGTAGTCCTGCAGCTCCGAGATCTCGCCGGAGGCATCCACGTCGATCTTCAGGTTCAGGTCGCCGCGGGTCACCGCGGTCGCCACGCGCGCGATGGCCCGTACCTGCCGGGTGAGGTTCCCGGCCATCTCGTTCACCGACTCCGTCAGGTCGCGCCAGGTGCCGTCGACGTCCCGCACACGGGCCTGACCGCCGAGCTGGCCCTCCGTGCCCACCTCACGGGCGACGCGGGTGACCTCCTCGGCGAAGGAGGAGAGCTGGTCGACCATCGTGTTGATGGTCGTCTTCAGCTCCAGGATCTCGCCGCGCGCGTCGATGTCGATCTTCTTGGTCAGGTCGCCCTTCGCGATCGCCGTGGTCACCATGGCGATGTTGCGCACCTGGCCGGTCAGGTTGGACGCCATCTGGTTCACCGACTCGGTGAGGTCCTTCCACGTCCCCGACACGCCCGGCACCTGTGCCTGGCCGCCCAGGATGCCGTCGGTGCCCACCTCGCGGGCCACCTTGGTCACCTGGTCGGCGAAGGACCGCAGCGTCCGCACCATGGTGTTGAAGGTGTCGGCGAGCTGGGCGACTTCGCCGCGCGCCTCGATCGTCACCGTCCGCGTCAGGTCGCCGTTGGCGACGGCCGCGGCCACCTGGGAGATGTTCCGCACCTGGACCGTGAGGTTCTTGGCCATCAGGTTGACGTTGTCGTTGAGGTCCTTCCAGATGCCCACGACGCCGGGCACGCTCGCCTGGCCGCCGAGGATGCCCTCCGTACCCACCTCGCGGGCCACCCGCGTGACCTGCTCGGCGAACGACGAGAGCTGGTCCACCATCGTGTTCACGGTCGTGACCAGCTCGAGGATCTCGCCCTTGGCGTCGACGGTGATCTTCTTCGACAGGTCACCCTTGGCGACCGCGGTCGTCACCTCGGCGATGTTGCGCACCTGCAGGGTCAGGTTGTTGGCCATGCCGTTCACGGACTGCGTGAGGTCCTTCCAGGTGCCCGAGACGCCCTGCACCTCCGCCTGGCCGCCGAGGATGCCCTCGGTGCCCACCTCGCGCGCGACCCGCGTGACCTCCTGGGCGAACGAAGAGAGCTGGTCCACCATCGTGTTCAGGGTGTTCTTCAGCTCCAGGATCTCCCCGCGCGCGTCCACGGTGATCTTCTGCGACAGGTCGCCGCGCGCCACCGCCGTCGCGACCTGCGCGATGTTGCGCACCTGCGCGGTGAGATTGCCGGCCATGCCGTTCACGGAGTCCGTCAGGTCCCGCCACACGCCCGCGACCCCGGGCACCTGGGCCTGCCCGCCGAGGCGGCCCTCGGTACCCACCTCGCGGGCCACCCGCGTGACCTGCTCCGCGAACGACGAGAGCTGGTCGACCATCGTGTTGATGGTGTTCTTCAGCTCCAGGATCTCGCCGCGCGCGTCGACGTCAATCTTCTGCGACAGGTCGCCCCGCGCCACCGCCGTCGTCACCTGCGCGATGTTGCGCACCTGCGAGGTGAGATTGCCGGCCATCGAGTTGACGGAGTCCGTCAGCTCCTTCCAGGTCCCCGAGACGCCGTCGACGCGGGCCTGACCGCCCAGGCGGCCCTCCGTGCCCACGTCCCGGGCCATCCGCGTCACCTGGTCGGCGAAGCTGGAGAGCTGGTCCACCATCGTGTTCACGGTGTTCTTCAGTTGGAGCATCTCGCCGGAGACGTCCACCGTGACCTTCTGCGACAGGTCGCCGTTGGCCACCGCCGTCGTCACCTGGGCGATGTTCCGCACCTGACCGGTGAGGTTGCGGAACGCGGTGTTGACGGAGTCGGTGAGGTCCTTCCAGGTCCCCGCGGCCCCCGGCACCTGCGCCTGACCGCCCAGCTCGCCCTCGACGCCGACCTCGCGCGCCACCCGCGTGACCTCGGCACCGAAGGCGGAGAGCTGGTCCACCATCGTGTTGACGGTGTTCTTCAGCTCCAGCATCTCGCCGGCCACGTCCACGGTGACCTTCTGCGACAGGTCGCCGCTGGCCACGGCCGTCGTCACGGCGGCGATGTCGCGCACCTGTGTGGTCAGGTTCCGGAAGACCGTGTTGACCGAGTCGGTGAGGTCCTTCCAGATGCCGGCCGCGCCCGGCACGTTCGCCTGCCCGCCGAGCTGTCCCTCGCCGCCGGTCTCGTTCGCCACCCGCGTGACCTCGTCCGCGAAGATCCGCAGCGTCTCGGTCATCTGGTTGATCGTCTCGGCGAGCTGCGCGACCTCGCCCCGGGCCGGCACCGTCACCTTCTTCGACAGGTCGCCGTTGGCCACCGCCGTCGTCACGTGGGAGATCTCCCGCACCTGCGCCGTCAGGTTCCCGGCCATGGTGTTGACGGAGTCCGTCAGCTCCTTCCACACCCCGGCCACACCCGGCACCCGCGCCTGCCCGCCCAGGGCGCCCTCGGTACCCACCTCGCGTGCGACGCGCGTCACCTCGGACGAGAACGCCGAGAGCTGGTCCACCATCGTGTTGACGGTGTTCTTCAGCTCCAGCATCTCGCCGGCCACGTGCACGGTGACCTTCCGGGACAGATCGCCCTTGGCCACGGCCGTCGTCACCAGCGCGATGTCCCGCACCTGCGCGGTGAGTCGGTACGCCATCGTGTTGACGGAGTCCGTCAGGTCCTTCCACGAACCCGACATGCCGCGCACCCGCGCCTGACCGCCCAGCTTGCCCTCGGTGCCGACCTCGCTGGCCACCCGCGTGACCTCGTCCGTGAACGTCGACAACTGGTCGACCAGGTTGTTCACGGTCCGGCCGACCTTCAGGAACTCACCGCGCAGCGGCTGCCCGGTGCCCTCGTCGCTCTGCGTCCGCAGCTCCATGCGCGGCGACAGATCACCGTCCGCGACCGCCGACAGCACCCGGCTGACCTCGGAGACGGGCCGCACCAGGTCGTCCACCAGCGCGTTCGAGTGGTCGATCGCGGCCGCCCAGGACCCCTCGCAGGCCCCGGTCTCCAGCCGCTCCGTGAGCTTTCCCTCACGTCCGACCACGCGCCGTACCCGCGCCAGCTCGCCCGTGAGGTGCAGATTGCGGTCGGCCACCTCGTTGAAGACCGCCGCGATCTCCGACATCACGCCGTCGCCGGACACCGTGAGCCGCCTGCGGAAGTTGCCCTCCCGCATGGACACGAGCGCCGCGAGCAGCCTGTTCAGCGCCGCCGTGTCCACCGTCGTACTGCCGGTCCGCGCACCGCCGCCCCGCGACTTGCCCTGGTTACTCAGGGACTGTCCGCCTTTCGCGCGCGTCTTCGTGGCCCGCGTCGCTGCGCCAGACTCCACTGTGTCCCTCCCGCGGGGGTCGACCGATACCGCTGTGCCCGGCCGCCAGCACTCGGCGGACCGGCTTGTGCCGCCCATGTCCCGACACCGCCGGGCACTCCGCGGCCCGGTGCTCCGGACCGCTCCAGGGGCTGCTGCCCACCCGACTCGGCGCGCATTCACCTGCCCGGACCTTCATAAGCAGCCTGCCCAGTGTTTCACCCCGGCCGAACCAGGCCATAACAGTTCGGCAGCTTCGCACATCGTCCGCACACCCTCTGGGCGGAAACACTGCAGACCGGCATCCGGATGGACGGCGAAGGTAAGTAACCTTGCACACGGCTGTCCAGCCGAACCGGTCCGTCCGGTCTGGGCGGTGGCACGGAGACGAGCGGCATCGGAGGGGCGGCCGGAATGACCACCGGACTGATCCCGGGGGAGCAGCCCCCGGATCCCGGGCCGACGGGTGGACTGCCACAGCAGCGGCACGAGCCGGTCGGCCATGAGGCCGTGCACGGGGAGAGAGGGTCGGGGAGTTCTGTGATCACCGCGCGCGCGGCCGCCAGCTTCGAGCCCGTCGGGCGGTCCGTGGCGAGCGCCCGGTCCTTCGTCCGCGACACGCTCCAGGGCTGGGGCCAGGCCGACATCGTCGACGACGCCGTGGTGCTCACCAGCGAACTGGTGACCAACGCCGTGGTCCACGCCGGCACCACCGCGGACGTGGTGTGCCTGCGCAGCGACGACGGCGTACGGATCGAGGTCGCCGACCACTATCCGGAGCGCGAGGTCCCGCTCCAGGGCTCCCCCGCCACGATGGGCAGCCTCGACCGCGAGGGCGGCCGCGGCCTCCAGTTGTGCGCGGCGCTCGCCGACCGCTGGGGCGTGGAGTACACACCCACCCTCAAGAACGTCTGGTTCCACCTCCACCTGCCCGAACGCCCCGTCGGCACCCGTGCCGCCGGCCCCTCCCTGCCGGCCGCCCTGCTGCCGCTCGCCGACGGCCGGGTCCGCGTCGCCGTCGTCCAGATCGACCGCACCGGCGCCGTCACGTCGTGGAACGAGGACGCCGAGGAACTCTTCGGCTACTCCCCCGACCAGGTCACCGGCAAGCCGCTGACCGACCTGGCCGCCTGGCCGCACACCCCGGGCACCAGCACGGGCATCGCCGAGGCGCTCCAGCTCTCCCGCTGGGAGGGCAGCTACGGCATAAGGGGCGCCGACGGCCGCGTCACCCCCGTCTACGCCTCCCACCTGCGCGTCCGCGACGCCGATGGCGAACCCTCCACCGTCTGCCTCCTCGTGCGCGACCATGAACGCGCGGTGCTGCAGACCCCGTCGCGCGGGCCGGCGGCCTCCGACTCCCCGGCCTCCGAGGGCCAGAGCGCCGACCCCTTCGAGGTGTTCATCGGCTCCCCCGCCCCGGACGACCTCGACGGCCTGCTCCAGCGCACCGTCGAACGCGCCCGCGACATGCTCGACGCCGACGCCGCCTTCCTGCTCCTGGCCACCGACGACGAAACGGAGCTGGAGGTCCGCGCCTCCACCGGCCTGCCCTCCGCCCGCCAGCGCTTCGCCCGCGTCCCCGTCGAGGCCGGCCCCGGCCGCTACGGCTCGGCACGCATGCCCGCCGTCCACGACGACCTGGAAGCCGTTCCCGGCGCCGTCCCGCTGCTCAACAGCACGGGCATGCGGTCGGTCGTCACCGTCCCGCTCAAGGTCGAGGGCCGCCTCACCGGCTCGCTCGGCGTCGCGGCCGAGGCCCCCGGCCGGTACTCCAACGAGGAGGCCCTGCGCCTCCAGTTCGCGGCCGACCGCATCGCCCTGGCCGTCGAGTCCGCACGGCTCGGCGAGCTGGAGCGGCTGCGCCGGGGCTCGCTCAGCTTCCTCGTCGAGGCTTCCGACCTCCTCGCCGGCACCCTGGACCGCGACCAGACACTGGCCCTGATGGCCCAGATGACGGTCCCGACCCTGGCCACCTGGTGCGCCGTCTACACCATCGCCGACCAGTCCTCGGACCCTTACCTCTCGTACGTCCTGCACGAGGACGAGGAGCTCATCGACGGCATCAAGTCCCTGCTGTCGAAGATCGCCCCGCCCGACCCGGTGCCCACCCCGGGCGCCCGCGTGTGGACGGCCCCCGCGGAGATGGCCCACCAGGCGGCGCTGCGCACCTCCATGCGCGACCTCGGCCTCAGCGGCGGCACGCCCCAGCCAGTGAGCACCGGCATCGGCCCGTCCCTCGCCACCGCCTCCGCCGTCGGCGGCGAGACCGTCGTCCTGCCACTGGTCGCCCGCAACCGCGTCATCGGCATGCTCACCCTCGGCAAGCCCACCGACGACCACTTCCGCCAGGAGATCCTGGAACTCGCCGAGGACCTCTCCCGCCGCGCCGCCCTGGCCCTGGACAACGCCCGGCTGTACTCGGAGCGCACGGCCATCAGCCAGTCCCTCCAGCGCAGCCTGCTGCCCCCGGAACTGCCCGTCGTGGACGGCGTCGAGGTCGACGTCATCTACCGCGCGGCCGGCGAGGGCAACGAGGTCGGCGGCGACTTCTACGACCTCTTCCCCATCAGCGACGACGCGTACGGCTTCGCCATCGGCGACGTCTGCGGCACGGGTCCCAACGCGGCGGCCGTCACGGGCCTCGCCCGGCACGCCCTGCGGCTGCTGGCCCGCGAAGGGCTCAGCGGCCCGGCGGTCCTCCAGCGCCTCAACTCCGCCATTCTCGACGAGGGCGCCCGCAGCCGCTTCCTCACGCTGCTGTACGGGGAGATGCGCCCGCGGCAGGACGGCAGCGCCGAGCTCAAGGTGGTCTGCGCCGGCCACCCGCTCCCGCTCCGCCTGCGCCAGGACGGCACCGTCGAACCGGCCGCGGAACCACAGCCCCTCCTCGGCGTCATCGAGGACCTGGAGCTGTACGAGCAGACGGTCACCCTGGATCCGGGCGACGTCCTGCTGTGCGTCACCGACGGCGTGACCGAACGCCGGGAGGGCACACGCATGTTGGGCGACGACGGCCTCGCCGACGTCCTGAAGACCTGCACGGGCCTGACGGCCGGCGCGGTGGCCGCCCGCATCCTGCGTGCGGTGGAGCGTTTCGCGTCGGACGCCCCGTCCGACGACATGGCCATCCTCGCGATGCGCGTCCCGGAGCCCCAGGCGGACTGACATGCGAAAGGCCCCGCCCGATTGGGCGGGGCCTTTCTTTTCGGAGCCCCCAAACGGAATCGAACCGTTGACCTTCTCCTTACCATGGAGACGCTCTGCCGACTGAGCTATAGGGGCCTGTCGCTTTTTGAGGTTTCCCTCGCGGCAACGGAATAGATCATACCCCGAACAAGCCGGTGCTCCCAACCACGGATGTGCCGTCAGTGGGCGGGCTGCAGCAACCCGCCGAGCGCATTGCAGGCGGACACGATCCGCTGCATGTCCCGCTTGGTCAACGCGGCCTCGACGGGCAGTGCGAGCGTCTCGTCGACGGCCCGTTCCGTCTCCGGCAGCGCAACGCACCGCCGGAACCCGGGCATCCGGTGTACCGGTACCTTTACCGGCACCCGGCATTCCACGCCCCTGGCCCGCACCGCACGGGCGAACGCGTCCCGGTCCGGCCGTCCGTTCCCCGGCACACGCACCACGTACTCCTGATAGGTGTGCCCGTCGCCCCACTCGGGCGTCCGCACACCCCTCAACTTCCCGTCGAGGTAGGCCGCCCGCTGCCTGCGCCGCGCTATCTCCTCGTACGGCGCCTCGGACTCGCTGTGCTCCAGCACCAGCAGTCCGTGCCGCTGTCCAATGCGGTGCAGCGTTCCCATGTCCGCCGGCCGGCCGAAGCGGTGCACCACGACCACGGCCGCGGTGCGAGGCGTCAACGCCGCCTCCACCAAGGCGGGGTCCAGGCAGTACGTCGCCGGGTCTATGTCGGCGAACACCGGCGACGCGCCCACCAGGGCCACGGCCTCGGCGACTTCCACGTTCCCGAAGGCAGGTACGACGACCTCGTCACCGACGCCCACGCCGGCGGCCCTGAGCATTGCTGCAGTACCCATACATGGGATGGTCCGGGCGGAACGTGAACTCGAAGTGACAGAAAACAAAAAAGGGCTGGTCCCGGAACCGAAGTTCCGGGACCAGCCCTTCTAATAATTGTTCGGCGGCGTCCTACTCTCCCACAGGGTCCCCCCTGCAGTACCATCGGCGCTGTAAGGCTTAGCTTCCGGGTTCGGAATGTAACCGGGCG